>JAJPJZ010000090.1 GCA_021323935.1 Terriglobia bacterium
CGCTGCTGCTGGGCTACTCGCGCGTGCCCTACGCGGCGGCCAAGGACGGGAATTATTTTCGGGTGTTCGCGCGGCTGCATCCGCGCGGGCATTTCCCTTCGGTGTCGCTGGTGGCGCTGGGCGCAGTTGCGGTAGCGGCGTGTTTCCTCAGGCTCGATGACATCATCGCCAAGCTGGTCGTAATCCGCATCATGGTGCAGTTCCTGGCGCAGACCGTAGGCGTGATGGTGTTGCGCGGGCGCCGCCCTGAAATGCCGCGGCCGTTTCGAATGTGGCTGTATCCGGTACCGGCGCTGCTCGCGACGCTGGGCTTTATTTACGTCATGATTGAGCGCAGGAATTTTGCGGCCGAAGTGCGTTGGGGCATCGCAATCATCGTGGTGGGCACAATCGTGTTCCTGCTGCGGGCCGGGGCGCGACGCGAGTGGCCGTTTGGCCGCCGCGCCAGCCTGGGGCAGGCGGAGAGCTGATGGCAACCGGGCCGCAAAACCGCGAACCCAACCCGCCGACTGCCGGCGCCAGCTTCGGCACGCCTGCCGACGCGCACGCCCCTGCCGGGGCCCGCGCAGCGCTCGGCGCGGGCGACTACAGCGCGGCGAACACGGCGCTGGCGGCGTGGTATCCGCTCCGCGAAACGCTGTTTCGTCGGCTGTGGATTGCGGCCGTGGTCTCCTACACCGGCACCTGGATGCAGAACGTGGGCGCCGGCTGGCTGATGGCGCAGACCACCATGTCGCCGCTGATGGTTGGGCTGGTGCAGGCGGCGAACACGCTCCCGGTGTTCCTGCTGGTGCTTCCTGCGGGCGCGCTGGCTGACGTGGTTGACCGTCGCCGCCTGCTCATCGCTACGCAAACCTGGATGGTGGTTGCGTCGGCGGCTTTAGGCGTGCTGACCATCGCCGGCTTTACCACGCCCTGGCTGCTGCTGTTTTTTACTGCGCTGCTCGGCATTGGCGCAGTGGTGAACGATCCGGCGTGGCAGGCCATTACGCCTGAAATCGTTTCGCCTCCAAACCTGGCTTCGGCGATTGCGCTGAATTCTGCCGGCTTCAACGTCGCCCGCGCCGTAGGCCCCGCGCTCGGAGGCCTGGTGGTTGCGGCGGGCAGCACCTGGCTGGGCAGCGTGGTGCCCAGGGGAGTTTTGCGGGTGGAGGCCGGCGCCGGGCTTTCATTCCTGGTGAATGCCGCGTCGTTCCTGGGCGTGATCGTCTTCCTGCTGTGCTGGCGGCGCCGCCCGCACGATCAGCCGGAGGCCGCGACGCGGGTGTGGCATTCCATGAAGACCGGGCTGCAGTATGTGCGCCACGCCGCGGGAGTGAAATCGGTGCTGGTGCGCACGGGCGCATTCAGTGTGGCCGCGGCGGCGCTGTGGGCCATGCTTCCGCTGATTGCGCACGATCACGGAGTCGTGGCTTACGGCATCCTGCTGGGCTGCCTGGGCGCGGGCGCCGTGGTAGGCGCGGCGCTGCTGCCCGCCATCCGCAGGTGCGCCGGCATGGATGCGCTGGTAGTGTGGGCCACGCTGCTCTACGCCGCCGTGACGTTTGCCGCGGGAGAACTGCGGAGCTTTGGCTGGCTGTGCGTGGCGCTGTTTGCCGGCGGGCTGGGCTGGATTGCCATTCTGGCCAGCCTGAACTTCTGCGCGCAAACCATGTCGCCACCGTGGCTGCGCGCCCGCTCGCTGGCGGTGTACCTGTTCGTGCTGCAGGGAGGACTCTCGGCCGGCAGCGCATTATGGGGCGCAGTCGCTGACCGCATCGGCATCAGCCACGCGCTGCTAGCGGCGGCGTTGACGCTGGTGTTCGGCCTTGCGGTGGCCCCGCGGCACCGCCTGGCACTGACCCACGTTCAAGCGGGCGGCGCAGTTCAGCGCTAGAGCCGGCCATCAGATCTCAATGATCATGTCATTCAGCCGCGTGGGATAGGTGTTCAGGATCCGGCCCTTGTCTTTGCCGACCACGACCGTATCGGAGTGGCGGAAGCCGCCAAAATTCGGATCGTAAACACCGGGCTCGCAACTGAACACCATGTTTTCCTTGAGCACGGTTTTGTCGCCTTCGGCAATCCACGGGCCTTCATGGCTTTCAAGCCCGATGCCGTGGCCGGCGCGGTGGCGCAGGAATTTTTCGAACCCCGCCTTGCGCACCTGGTCGAGCGATTTGCGATCCACGTCCTCGGCGATCGCGCCTTCCTTCATGCCGTCAGCCGCGGTATCGTGCGCCGCCAGCATGGCATCGTAGAGCCGGCGCGCGTAATCGGTGGGCGGGCCGACCACGAACGCGCGCTCGCTTTCCGCGTTGTAGCCGCCCACGCCCGCGCCGAAGCTGAGAATAAGCGCGTCGCCGCTCTTCAGCCGCTCCTGGCTGGGCACCGCATGCGGAAACGCCGAGCGCTTGCCGAACGGCACCATTCCGCCGAACGGGCCTTCCACGTCAACGCCCACCACGTCGTGCAGTTCGCGCGACATTTTGTCGGCGACCGCATCGGCGCTGGCTTTGAGGATCTGGTCTTCCGTGACTGCGCCATTGTGCTGGATGAACTCACGCGCGGCCTGAACGGCGTAATCGGCAAAGTAAGCCGAGCGCCGGACCAGGTGGATCTCTTCCGGCTCCTTGATCCATCGCAGGCGTTCGATGATGTCATCAGCCGCAACCAATTGCGCATTCGGCGCGCCGAGCTGGAGCTGCTTCATGCGGCTGGGCGTGGGCTCTTCGATGCCGATTCGCCCCGAGCCCAGGCCGCGATGGGCCACGCGCTCCATGACCCAGCGCACGCGATTTACCGGCCCGGGATAATCGAAATACGATTCAAAATCCTTCACCCACCACAGCTTCACCTGGTCGGTTTCAAGGTCGGGGACAAACAGAGCCGGCTCGCCTGATTTTGGGATCAGCGCCGCCAGCGGCCGCTCGGTAGGACGATGAAAATATCCGGTGGTGTAGATGACGTTGGTGGCGTGCAGCAGCACCATGGCGTCGAGCTTGCGCGCGGCCATCTGCTCCTGTACCTGCCGGATCTTGCGGCGATACCATTCAGGCTGCAGGCGGTCATGCTCGGTGGTGGCGACGACCGGCGGCTGCGTTTGCAGGCGCAGCGCGAAAGCGCGCGACCCGTTGTGCATCATGGTGCTGGAGCAGGCGCCGGCAATCAGGCCGTTGCGCAGGAAAACGCGGCGCGAGAACTGTGGCATAAACCTCCCGAGTCAGCGAAACGGAAGGTTAATTCCAAGTTGAACCGGCGGTCAATTGCGGCTGCGGCGCTTACGCCAGGGCAGGCTCTTTTTCTTCCGCCGGCGCATATTCCACAATGTAGCCCGCAACCGCGCTGGCTGCGACCGTGTACGGGGAAGCCAGGTACATTTGCCCGGGGCCGCTGCGGCCCGGGAAATTGCGGTTTTGCGCGCTGATGACCACCTGGTCATTGCGGGTTGAAACTCCGGGCCCGGCGTTGATGCACGCGCCGCAGCTCGGCTCAATGACCTGGGCGCCGGCGCGCTTGAAGATTTCCAGGTAGCCCTTCTGAATGCAGTAATCGCGCGTTTCCTGCGAGCCGAACTGGATGAAGAACTTGACCGAATCGGCCACGCGCCGGCCCTGGCGCAGCGCGTCCTGCAGCACGGCGGCGTACATATCCATGTCTTCGTTCTTGCCCGCCGTGCAGGTGCCGCCGTAGGCAAGCTCAACCGGAACCGGGATGGTCAAATCGCGAACGAACTTGCCATTGCCCGGGTCGCCCGGCGTTGCCACCATGGGCGAAATGTCAGCCGCATCAAGTTCAATGACGTGCGCGTACTGTGCGTCAGCGTCGCTGCGCAGGTTGTCGATGAGCCGCTCAGCCTCGCTGCGCGCCATGCCGCGCCGCTCCATGAGGAACTCAACGCACTTGCGATCGGGCGCAACGATGCCGGTGAAGCCGCCAATCTCAGCCGCCATATTGGTCATGGTGGCGCGCTCATCGACGCTCAGCTCTTCAATCGCTTCCCCGGCATACTCGATCACCTTGGCCAGCGCCTTGCCTGAACGGACATAATCCATGCTCAGGATTTTGAGGATGAAATCTTTGGCCGCGACATTCGGGTGCCGCTTGCCGCGAATCACCACCTTCACCGATTCCGGCACGCGCACGCGAACATCCTTGGTGATCCAGGAGTTGAATACATCGGTGGTGCCGATGCCGAATGCCACGCAGCCGATGGCGCCGGAATGTGGCGTGTGGGAATCGGAACCCACCACCACCTGCCCGGGCAGCGCGTAACTTTCAAGCATGATGGAATGGCAAATTCCTTCCGAGCCTTTGCGGTCGGTGAGTTCGCCGTGCAGCCGGATGCCGCGCGAACGGGCAAAATCGACCTGCTTCAGCTTGAGCTGGCCGGCAAGATCGAGCAGGCCCATTTTTCGCTTCTCTTCTGAGAGCACCTCATCGAGGAACGTGAGGTGGTCGCGGAAGAAAATAACCGAGGAGGCATCGGTGACGGGTGCGTCTTTGCCCACGTAGCGCTCGAAGAAAATGGCTGCCATCGGGGTCACGTATTCGTGGCTGAAGCGCAGGTCAGTGCGCACAAAGCCAGTGTCGCCGGGCTTGACCGCAGGAACGCCGACCTGGCCATCGTGCGAGATCATGTGCCGGGCAAAGATTTTTTCGGCAACCGTCATGGGGCGCGGCCGGGTCTCGATGGCGGGCAGCGAAACCTTGCCCTGCATGCGCGCCACGTTAAACGGGAACAAGCCGCCGTACTCGATGACCTGGCGCGTAATCTCGTCTTCGCCGGCGGTGAATTCGCTCAGCGCAATTTCCTGGCCGGCGCGGATTCTCTCGATCAGCGAAAAATCGGTGGAGGTCAGCAGTCCCAGGTTCTGGCAATTCTGCTTGTAAATGCGTTCAATGTTTTCGGCGATCACCAGCTTGATGCCGGCGCACATCTCGGCAAACGGCGACTGCTCGCGGCTTGACCCTTTTCCGCGCCGCTTGCCGCTCACCGCCGCTACAAAGCCCCCGCGCCGCGCGTCACCGCGCTGGATCGGCAACTCGCTGCCGCACTTCAGCCCGGTGTAAGGAATCTCGCCCAGGGTCTCGTCAAAGTAAAAGCAGAAGTGAGCGGGCGTAATTTCGTCGGTTGAGATGTCGTCGCGCAGCTTGGGATTATTGGCCGGGTTGCGCGTGTCCCACGGCAGGTCTTCGCCTGCAAGCTGCCGGCGAATCAAGGCGGGATCTTCAGTGAGGAACAAGATGCGCCCCTGCAGGCGCACGCGGTCAGGCCGCTTCGCGATTTCGCGCTTCAACAAAGAATCAATCACAATAAAATTTTAAATGAAACCGCGCCATAACGCCCGCAGGCGCCCTCATTCGCTAGGAGCGAGGGTCTCCAAACAGCGAGCGCACCAGCTCAACCAGCGGATGCGGATCATGGCTGGGCAGGATGTAGTCGGCGCCCGGGCAGGCAAAGCCGATGCGCGGTGACAACACGATGATGGGCAGCTTGCCTCGCCCATTGGCACTGCGCACGGCAGCAACAATGCGTTCGCAATCAATGGTGTCAGAAGAGACCAGCACCACCGCTGAGCACTCCGGAAACAGCGCAAATGTCTCCAGCGCTTCTTCGGTGCTGTGCGCCGTCAGCACGTTGAACTTGGCGGTTTCGAGCACCAGCTTGCGCGTGGAGAGCGCCTCAGGCGGCTCAGGTTCAGCCACAAGCAGCGCGGGTCGCACCATGAAATTTCGGATGCCGCAGTTTTTATGATTGTTGCAAATCGTCAGGACTCAGGGCGTGCGCCGCGCAGGGCTGGGCAGCGGCTCGAGGTCTTTGCCTTCAAACACCTGCTTAAACTCGTGCAGCAGCGCGGCGTGAATGTGGCGATTTGAGGCGCAGACCTCGCGGCTGGCCAGGTCAAACGGGCCACCCTGGAAATCGGTCACGATGCCGCCCGCTTCGCGAACCAACACTACGCCGGCAGCCGTGTCCCACGGGTTGAGGTTGAATTCCCAAAAACCGTCGTAGCGGCCGCAGGCCACGCACGCCAGGTCAAGCGCGGCAGAACCGGCCCGGCGCACGCCGTGCGAGCGCAGCGTGAGCCGCTGATAAAAATGAATGTTCGGATTCTTGTGGCGCTTCTGGCTGGGAAAGCCCGTGCCCAGCAGGCTCTCGCCAAGCGACGGGGTGGGCGAAACCGAAATGCGGCGCTGGTTGAGCCACGCGCCGCTTCCCTGCTCGGCGGCAAAAAGCTCGTCGCGAACCGGATCGAAAATGACGCCGGCAATCAACTCGCCTGCGCGCGCCAGGCCCAGCGACACGCAAAATACCGGGTAGCCGTGCGCAAAATTGGTAGTGCCGTCGAGCGGGTCAACGTACCACTGGTATTCGCTGCCCGAGGAAGTTCGCGTGCCCTCTTCGCCCAGAATGTCGTGGCCCGGCCAGCGCTGACGAATGCGCTCCACGATCAGCGCCTCCGATCGGCGGTCGGCCACCGTGACCAGGTCAACGTCGCCCTTGTACTCGATGCGCACGTGGCGGTCGGCCTCGGTCGCCGCGTTTCCGGCCGATTCAGGCACGAACCATGCGCCGCGAAAGTAAGTGCGCAGCAGTTCGCCGGCCTCGCGGGCAATCTCAGCCATGGCGGCGGCAAAGGTCAGCGAGGGCGCCAGGCGCGCTACTCCTGCGCCTCACCGTACGGCGAAGCGTTTGAAATGCCTTGTGAACGCTCGCGCCGCTGCGGGCTCGGCTTGCGCGTGTCCTCAGAAATGTAGGCGATGCGATCTTTGAAGATGAACAGGTTGGGCTCGCCTTCGCGCGTCAGGCGGATCATGCGCTGGTCGTAATATTCAATCCAGCCGCGCACTACCTGGCCATCGAGCAGCTTCACCGCGACCACCTTCTGGCGCTCGCCCAGCGACTTCAAATATTCCGCTTCCTTAAAGGTTTCGTCCGGCGGAGGGCTCTTCTGCGGCTTGCGCGGAAAGGAAAAAGACCGAAAAGACATGTCGGGATTCTAACATCGGAACCGGGCAATTACCGGAAACCCTACTCGACTGAATTGCAATGCGTGGTTCGCCGCGTCATCAGCTCTTGTGCGTAACGCCTGCTGCTGCTTGAAGCGCAACCGCCCGATGCCCGCGTTAGTGCGTGTAGTAGCCGGTGCGATGGCGCACGGTAAAGCCGGCAGCGAGGCCGCCGCCCGGCTCGGCAGGCGCCGGCTGCTTTACGCGAACGTCAATTCGCCTGAAGTCGCTGCCGTCATTGCGTGCCTTGGGGTAATAGCCCAGCACATACTGGGTGCGCAGTTCGCGATCAATCTGGCGAAACGCGGCGTCAAGGTCTCCGGGGTGGCCGGCGTAAAAGAACTTGCCGCCGGTATCGCGCGAAAACTGCATCAGCGCGTGCTCGCCGCCAATGTCGCGCCCGGCGCTGGCTTCAATCGGCACTACGATGATGCTGTACACCAGCGCCTCCGATTGCAGCGCCGAGCGCATTGCGTCCTGGTACGACATCTGGCTGGTGGTGTCGCCGCCATCCGTAATAATGACCAGCGCTTTGCGGCCGTGACGGGGAGCCAGCGCGCCGCTGGCCAGGTACACAGCGTCAAACAGCGAAGTCGCCGCGCCCGGCCGCATGCGGTCGAGCCCGCGATCAATGTTCTTCAGGTCTGAGGTGAACGGCACCACCTCGCTCACGTTTTCGTCAAAGCGAAACACCGCCAGCCGGTCCTCAGGCCGCACAATGTCATGGGCAAAGCGCCGCGCCGACGACAATTCGAGCGGCAGGTCTTTGCGCGTGCTGAGGCTCGTATCCACCGCAATAATGATGTTCAGCGGCACTTGCGATTCGCGATCGAAGACCGAGATGGTCTGCGGAATATTGTCTTCCAGCACTTCAAAATCGTTTTTCGTAAGATCGGCGACCGGCGAGCCGTTGGAATCGACCACCGTGGCAAACACGTTCACCAGGCGCACGTCGGAACGGAACGTGGGAACGTTGCCCTGCTGCGCAGGCTGTTCCTGGGCCGCGCACAACAATACTGCGGCAGCCACGACCATGAGCGCGCGCAGCAGCTTCATTCGTTGCCTTGTGCTGCGGCCGGAGGGCGCGAGGTCGCAAGGTTTGCGGGAAACGGTTCGCCGTCGGCCCACACGGCGCCGTCTTCAAAGTGCTCTTTCTTCCAGATCGGTACCGTGCGCTTTAAATTGTCAATAAGCCAGCGGCAAGCGTCGAAAGCCGCGGCGCGGTGCGCGGACGCAACCACGATCACGACGCTCGCTTCGCCGATCTCCAGCCGCCCCAGGCGGTGATGGATGGCAGCATCGCGAATGGCAAACTTCTGCTGCGCCTCGGCAACCAGCGATTGCATCTGGCTGACCGCCATCGACCGGTAGGCTTCATACACCAGGAACAAGGTGCGCCGCTCGCGCGTGTGGTTGCGAACTACTCCCTCGAACACAACGATGGCGCCGTCTTCCGGCCGCTGCATCTCTTCGGCCAGCGCCTGGCTTGAAAGCGGATCTGTGGTCAGCAGGCAGGCGCCGGCGCCGGCCGCCTGCGCCAGCGTCGAAGCGCCCCCTGAAACCGGCGGCAGCAGCGCCACTTCGTCGCCATCGCGAAGCACCTCGCCGGGCGCGGCATATTCCTGGTTGATGGCCAGCGCAAGCGACGCAGCCAGCCGGTCGAGGCGTGAACCTGGGCCCTGGTAGCGCGCCAGCAGGTCGCGCAATGTGGCGCCCTCGGGCAGGCGAACCTCTTCCGCTTCGCTGCCGAGCAGGTCGCGCAGAATCCCGAAAAAAAGCACGCGAACGCGAACGGACACAGTGCCTCTAGGATACGCGAACCCTGCAAAAACGGGATAGTTGCTACACCCCCGCCGGGGCCGGAAAAGCCTGCTCGATTGCAGCCTCCGATTGTTCGCAGGCGGCCGCCAGTTCAGCCACGCGGTCGCACAACGACGCAATCAGTTCGAATGGCCCCGAGCCGGGATGGTATTCGCCGGCCGCCGTGGTCAGGCACATCTCCCACTGCATGTCGGTGTGCAGGTTCCAGCGGTCCACATATTCCTGCAGGCGCGCGCAGGCAGTTTGCGCCTGGCGTCCGTTGGTGCCGGTCAGCACCACCAGGAACTCCGAATCGCTGTAGCGGATAATTCGATCTGATCCGCGAAAATTCTGCTGCAACACCTGCGCCACTTCCGAAACAAAGGCATCGGCCGTTGCGCCTCCATAGAGCGTGGCCAGCTTGCGAATGCAGCGGTGCTTCACCATCAGCAACGTCACTGGAACGCCTTCGCGGTTGGCGCGGCGCAGCTCGCGGTCAAGCACCTGGTGCAAATGCGTGCGGCGGAACACCTGCGTCACCGGGTCGAGCACGGCAAAGCGGTCAAAGCCTTCATCGAGCACCAGGTCGCGAATGATCTGACGCCGCGATTTATCCAGCTCGCGCCGCTTGTCGATCAGGTAAAAGTTGAGCAGCAGCACCATGGCAATCAGCCCCATGGAGAGCTGCGGCACGTAGCGCAGCTCCAGCTTCACGCTGGCCCGCGCGTTGGGCAGCAGGAAACACAAAATTCCGCTGGCCAGGACCAGCATCACCATGAATCCAAGCGACCACAGTTGCAAGTCGCGGCTTGAGAGCGCGCGAACTTCCCGCGAAAGTTCCTGCCGGCGCTCCGGAGTGTAGGGTTGCATAGAGCTCCTCGTCGAGTGCTGCTGAATTGCTGCTCCCATTTGGCCATCGCCGCAGGCTGGTTGCACCTGGTTACCGGGAATAACGATGGTAATGGCGTTCTGAAGTGGCACCCGGAATGCCAGTGCGGGAATAAAAATGCGGAATGCGAGGCGCGGAACCTAAAAGTCGAGCGCAGCGAATGCGCCGCGGCGCGTCACCATTCGCTGTAAGGCGTGCCTTCAGACGATGTTCCCGGCGCGCCGCTTTTCACGTCGCTCACGCCGGGCTGCGTCTGGTCCACCGAAAGCGTAGTGTCTTCATTCACCAACTGCCACGTCTCGGTTGAATCGGTGATGGGGTCCTTGGGAATGGTCTTGAGGTAGCCGGCTTCCACCAGCTCCTGCAGGTTCTGGGGAGCGCGTTTCTTATCGAGCGTGTATTGATCGATGGCGCTGCGCATGACGTAAAGATCCTCGCGCAGCACCGATTCGCGCGCGCGCAACACGCTCTGCTGGTAGCGCGGCGCCGCAAAGCCCATCAGGATCACGATGATCGCAATCACGATCATCAGTTCGATGAGGGTAAAGCCGGCTTGTGCCAGCGCCGAGCGGCGCAAGCCCCGCGCCGTGCGCCGCTGTTCGACGTGCGGGCGCGCCATTATGGCGGCACCTCGCCGCGAGTGCGAAGAAGGCGAAACCACGCACGGCGGCTCTCCGCTGCGGCAGCCCGACAGTTCACCGAACCTACCAGTCACTGTATTTTGTCCCGTCAAGCGCGGTGCCGTTCGACTTGCTGAACACGTCAAACACGTCCTGCCCGCCCCATGAACTCGCATCCGGATCGTCCTGCACCGAGCGCATTCCCCAATCGGTGTTGCCGGTCATCGGATCGATCGGCACGCGGCGCAGGAAGCGCAGCTTGGTTCCGTTGACGTCAACTCCATCCACCAGGGTCTGCAGGTCGGGCGGATAGCCTTCGCTGCCCAGCTTCACCTGGAATGCGCCGCGATCGGCGGCATCTTTGTAGCGGTCGATGGCGTCGCGAACGTCCCACAGCGCGCGCCGCAGTTCGGCTTCGCGCTCGCGCTGAATGCGAATGCGCACCACCGGCAGCGCCACGCTGGTCAGCACCATCATGATCGTGATGGCCACGATGAGCTCGACCAGCGTCATTCCTGATTGCGCACCTGCGGAACGCACCGGCCTGCCAGCTTGACCGCCGTGCGTCACTTCACCGTCACCTGGGCGGGAAGATTGCCGATGGAAACCGGCTGGTTGTTTGGATCGCGCGCGCCCAGGCGGGTGAACGCCAGCGTGCCGCGGCCGCCGCGCTTGGCCAGGAACGTCAGGGTAAACACCGGGCCATCACCGCTGATGCCGCCGGCATTCGGCGGCCGTGAAGCCGTCAGCATGATGGTGCCTGATTGCGGATCAGGCCGCGACGTCAGCACCACCACCTGCTGATCGCGCTGCAGCAGCGAAGCGTTGGAGCTGTTGATGAGCTGCAACTGGGCGGGATCGTACTTAACTTCAGAGCTGAACGAGAAGATGTTGCGGGCATTGCGCAACGACACGTTCACCGTGAACGTGCTGCCCTGGGGAACATCAAGCGTGGGCGGGTCAAAGCTGGCCACCGTCTCACCCGCTGCCACCGGCGAAGTCGGCGCTGCTGCGCCCGGTTGAGCCTGCGCCTGCGGTTGCGTCGCGGATCCAGCCGGCGGCGTCATTGCCCCTGGGCTTTGCTGCGCCGGCGGCGGCGTGGTCTGCACCGGAACGCTCGCGGGATTGCGCGAGCCGGCCGGCACGGCGCTTGGGGCCGGCGTGGTCATGCCGCCACTTCCGGGTTGCGTCATTGCGCCGGTCGCGGCCGGGGCCTGGCCCTGCTGCTGCGCCGCCTGCCGCAGCTCGATCACCTGGCTGGTGCCGATATCGATGGTGCGCAGGTTGTCTTCATTCAGCGTGGTCCCGCGAATGATGTGCGGTACCAGCGCGAAGACCAGCTCGTTCTCAGTGCGCTCCTTGTGGGTCTCCGAAAACAGGTACTTCAGGATGGGGACGTTGGCCAGGCCGGGAATGCCGGTCAGGTTGTCAATGTCCTGGTCTTCCAGGATCCCGCCCAGCAGGTTCACCTCGCCGTCGCGCAGCCTGATTTCCTGCTCAGCCTTGCGCTGCCCGATCACCGGCTCCTGAATGCCGCCAATGTTCTGGAAGCTGGTGACCGACGAAATCTCCAGCGTCAGCTTCAGCGAAACCTCATGCTCGCTGGTATGGACGTGGGGCGTAATCGTGATGTTCACGCCCACATCGAGATACGTGAACTGGGTGTTGACCAGCGGGTTGATGCCCACGCCGCCCACGCCTGCCTGGTACGAGCCGCTGGCCACCGGAATGCGGTTACCGATCTTCAGATCGGCCTTTGCGCCGTCTGAAGATCGCAATTGGGGCCTCTGCAGGATGCGGGTGCGGCTGTCGCTAAAAAGGAAATTGGCAGTGGCCGCCGGCATCGTCACCAGGAAATTGGTCGCGTTCAGGTTGGCGAACTGGTTCAGGTTCACCTGCCCGTTGGTTCCCGTAGTCGTGCCCGTCGTGGTTCCGGTGGTGCCGGTCGTGCCCGTCGTGCTCGAAGTCGAGGTGTTGGTTGTGCTGTTGATGTTGCTCTGCAGCGCCACTGAGGCGCTGGTCGGAGGCTGGATTCCGATATCGCGCAGCTTGTCGCGCGAAACCTGCATCACCACCACATCCACGACCACTTCAGGCGGCGACTTATCAAAGTCGTTGATGAGCTT
This sequence comes from Terriglobia bacterium, assembly GCA_021323935.1. Taxonomy (GTDB): domain Bacteria; phylum Acidobacteriota; class Terriglobia; order Terriglobales; family Acidobacteriaceae; genus JAFAIN01. Next base: position 12,429 of record JAJPJZ010000090.1, read on the forward strand.
TTCGGCCAGCGCAATCTGGTCCGGCGTGCCGCGAATCACCC
>JAJPJZ010000358.1 GCA_021323935.1 Terriglobia bacterium
CCAGGATGGGCGCGCGCGGGGATATTCGGCGGAAGACGTGCAAAAGGCGATCCTGGCGCTGGTTGCGTTCATTGACGAATCGGTGCTGAACAGCCGCAACCCGGTATTCGCCGATTGGTCGCGCCGGCCGCTGCAGGAAGAGCTTTATGGCCGCCACATCGCCGGTGAGCTGTTTTTTGAGACCCTGCAGCAACTGCTCACGCGCCTGGATTCGATTGAGACTGCCGATCTGCTCGAAGTTTATTACCTTTGCCTGGCACTGGGATATCGCGGCCGGTATGTGGGCGCTCCGGGCGAGCTTGCCGCGATCATGCAGGCGGTGAAAGAAAAAATGCGGCGCTGCCGGCCTTCTTCGCCGGCGCTTTCGCCGCGCTGGCAACTGCCTGATGAAGCCATCCGCACCGCCACCAACGATGCCTGGGTGGGCAGGCTGGTGTGGGTTGCGGCGGGCTGCCTGGCATTTGCGGTCCTGCTGTTTGTCATCTTCAAGTTCGCGCTCATTTCCGGCGCCGGCGATCTCGGCGCCATCGCAGCACAGTCACGGGGTTAGGGGGCAAGAAATGGTTTACGTCATTACGGCGTTGGTTCTGGTTGTTTATCTGGTGCTGTGCTGGTTGGGCGCGCTGTGGCTGGGCCTTGCAGGTACAAGCTTATGGATGTTCCGCGGATTGCTGTCGCTGATTGGCCTGGCGGGCGCGGGTGTGTTCCTGTGGTTCTACTGGCAGCGCAAGAAAGTAGAAGCCGGTGACCTCGAAGGCGCGGTCTCCGATGAACTTGACCAGCGCCTGCACGAAGGCCTGCGCCGCCTGCGGGTGGCGCTCGGGGGGAAGAAGGCCGGGTTTGGCGAATTTCCGCTGGTGTTCTTTCTGGGCGAAAGCGGCTCAACCAAGACCAGCCTGATTCGCAATTCGGGCATCGATGCTGACCTGCTCAGCGGATTAGTGGAGCAGGATGGCGCAATCGTTCCGACCCGCTGGACGAACTTGTTCTTCACCCGCCAGGCGGTGTTTGTTGACGTGGCCGGCGGCGTGATTTCGCAACCTGGCGCGTTGCCGCGCCTGCTGAAGCGGCTGGCGCCGGCGCGCATTTCAGGCGCGCTGCGCAAAAAGCCCGTAGGGTCGCGCTCGGTGGTGGTCTGCTTCGATTGCGAGGCGTTCCTGAAGCGCGGCACCGAACAGATGGCTACCGCTGGCCGCACGCTGAATCGCGCGCTGCAGGAAATTTCGCAGCAGCTCGGCATCAATTTCGCAGTGTATGTGGTCTTCACCCGGCTTGACATGCTTACGGGCTTCACCGAATACGTGCGCAATTTGTCGAAGGAAGAAGCCACGCAGGTGCTGGGCGCCACGGTTCCGGCGCGCTCCGCGCAGGCCGGCGGCGTTTACGCGGAAGAAGAAACCAAGCGCCTGACCAAGGCTTTTGACGAGCTGTGCTATTCGCTCTCTGAAAAGCGCGTTGAGTTCCTCAGCCGTGAAAATGACGCTACGAAGCTGGGCGAGGTTTACGAATTTCCCCGCAACCTGCGCAAGCTGCGCACCGCGCTGGTGCAGTTCCTGGTGGATGTGTGCCGCCCCAGCCACATGCCCACCAACCCTTTCCTGCGCGGTTTTTATTTCACCGGTGTGCGGCCCATCGAGGTAAACGATCTTGGCCCGTCGGCTGCGGCGGAAACTGCGGCTCCGGCTGCGGCAGCCGCCGGCGGCGGCGCCACGCGAATGTTCCGCTTCGCGGATATGGGCGCCGCTGCCGCGCCCGCTCCGGTAATGCGTTCCGCCGGCGCGACGCGGGTTCCGCAGTGGGCGTTCGTGACCCATTTGCTCACCGACGTAGTGCTCAAAGACCGCGCCGCCATGCAGGCCAGCGGCTTCAGCACGCGAGTGAGCGTCATGCGCCGGATCATGCTGGGCGCGGCGGCGGTGGTGTGCCTGTTGTTCTGTGTCGGCCTGCTGGTCTCCTACGTCAACAACCGCCAGCTTGAAACTTCAGTGGCCGATGCTGCGCGCGCCATCGCGCCTGAAACGCTGGGCGCCGGGCAGGTGCCGTCTCTGGAGTCACTGCAGCGGCTTGACGCCTTGCGGGCGGCGCTGATCAACCTGGCCGAATATCAGCGCAATGGTGCACCCTGGCGACTGCGCTTCGGCCTCTACTCCGGCGAGAGCATTGAGCCCCAGGCCCGCAAGATTTATTTCGCGCGCTTCCGGCCGCTGCTTTTCTCGGCCACCCAGGAGCAGTTGCTGAACACCTTGCGCCGCGTGCCCGCTGCTCCTGATCCCGCCTTCGACTACGGCACCACCTATGACACCTTGAAGGCCTACCTGGTCACGACTTCGGCGCACCAATACAGCACGGCCCAGTTCCTGGCCCCGGTGCTGTTCACGCGTTACGCCGCCGGGCGCGAAATCGATGCCGGCCGGGCGCAGCTTATCCGCCAGCAATTTGAGTTCTACGCGGAACAGCTCAAGGCTGAAAATCCGTACAGCAGCGATAATGACGCGCCCGCAATTGCGCGTGCCCGCGCCTACTTGCGGCTTTCCGCCGTCGGCGACCGCGTCTATCGCAACGTGCTGAACGAAGGCGATGCGCGCAATGCCGCCATCAACTTCAACGCGGCCGTGCCGGGCTCGCGCGAAGTGATCTATGAGCCGCACGTCATTGACGGCGCATTCACCAAGGCGGGCTACGCCACCGTGCAAAGCGCGATTCGCAACCTCAGCAATTACCTGAAGGGCGAAGAATGGGTGCTGGGCAGCGAAGTTGCCGCGCCGGTGGATGTGCCCCGCCTGCAGGATGAGCTGAGCCGCCGCTACACCGCCGATTTCGTTGCCCGCTGGCGCGATTTCGTGCGCGATGCCACCTTCCAGGGCTTCCGCTCCGCGCCTGACGCCTCGCAGAAGTTGGCCAGGCTTGCCGGGGCCGGATCTCCCATCCTGGCGCTGGTGGCCACGGCGGCGGACAACACTGCCGTCGATTCGCTCGACATTTCAAATGTCTTCCGCCCCGTGGCTGCAGTTGTTCCGCCCGGCGCTCTTACCGCCGTGCAGGATTCAAACCGGCCTTACATTACGGCGCTCGGCGGCCTGGGCGCGGCCATGGACGCCGCCAAGAGCAGCCCGCAGGGCGCCAGCGATCCTGCGGTTGCCCCCCAGATCATGCAGGCGGTGCAAGCCGGCCAGGGCGCGGTGTTGCAACTGGCGCTTAGCCCGGCGGCGCAGCCGGCCACGCGGCTGGCGCCTGATGCGGCGCTGATCCACAAAAGCGTCAGCGACTCCATTTCAACCCTGTTGCAAAGTCCGTTCCGCTCGGCAACTGCGCTCTCAAGCCGCGGCGGGGTTGACGCGCTGAATGCCGCCGGCGCGGCCTTCTGCCAGGCCTATGACGCGCTCATGCTGAAGTATCCCTTCGGCGCGGATCCGGCGAATCCGGCCACGCTCGAGGAATTCGCCAACGTCTTCGCTCCCGGCAAGAAGCTGTGGGGCGATCTTTACCAGGGCGCGCAGCTGTCCAAGTACCTGCCCAAACAGGGATCGAGCTACGTGGCGCTCAACAATGGCCCGGTGCATCTCTCGCCCGATTTTGTGCGCTTCTTCAACTCCACCGCAGCTTTCAGCGAGGCGTTTTATCCCAACGGCTCGCCCCAGGCCAGCCTGAACTACACGCTGCGCGAGCTGCCGGAGAACAAAGAAGGCCTGACGACCTCGATCGACGGTCGCATCCTCAACAATCCTGGCGCTCGCAACCAGTTTGTGTGGCCGGGCAGCGGGCAGGGTGTGCAGCTCAGCGCCAAGAGCGGCGATCTGCCGCAGTTCCCCGGCTTGTGGGGCGTGTTTGCCTTCCTGGGCAATCGTGACATGCAATGGAAGGCCGCCGGCGCCACCTACCAGCTTGACTTGCCGATCGTTTCTGCAGGCCAGCGGATTGGCGACCTGCGCTACGAGCTGGAGATGGCAAACCCTTCGGTGTTCAGGAATTTGCCTCACGGGCGCTGCGTGCGGGCGGTGGCCCATTGATCAAGGCGGGGTGACTCTCAAGCGTCACCCCGTGGAAGAGGCCGCCGGGCGCGACAAAAGTCGGATTTCAGGTGTTCCGCAGCTTCCGTCCTGTTGCGTTCCGTGTTACTGTACGCCTGCGCGTCGCTAGGCCCGAATAGGGCGTCCGGCTGGCGTTTACCCCCTCCTCGGTGCAACCACAATGGCGTCGGAAGTCGGGCTAAAGATCGATAACCGCTACGAAGTGCTGGCCGAGCTCGGGCGTGGCGGCATGGGCGTGGTGTACAAGGCCATGGACACGGAGTTGGAGCGCCTTGTTGCCATCAAAGTAATGACTTCGCACGTGGCTGACAACCCTGAATACGTCAGCCGCTTCGACGCTGAAGCCCGAACCGCTGCCAAGATGCAGCACCAGAACATTGCTGTGGTGTATGCCCGCGGCCGCCATGCCGGCGCGCCCTACATCGCCATGGAGTTTGTGGAGGGCACGCCGCTCGATAAGCTCATCAACCTGGGTGCCCAGTTCAGCCTGCTGCTCAAGATTGATTACATCATCCAGGTATGCAATGCGCTGCACTACGCGCACACGGAATGGAAGGTCGTTCACCGCGATGTAAAGCCGGCCAACATCATGGTGATGAAGGATGGCCATCGGGTCAAGCTGCTGGATTTCGGCATCGCGCGCGCCGGCCTTTCTACCGCGACCAAGAGCGGCACCGCTATCGGGACCACGTTTTACATGTCGCCGCAGCAGATTCGCGGCGAAAAGGGCCTCGACGGCCGTTCCGACGTTTTCTCAACCGGCGTGGTGCTCTACGAGCTGATTACCGGCAACGTGCCGTGGACGGGCGAGAGCGATTTCCAGGTGCTGGCCAAGATTGTCAACGAGCCGTTCCCCCCGCTCGCCAATTACCTGCAAAGCTATCCACCGGGCCTTGACCGCATCCTGGGCCGCGCGCTGGCCAAAGACCTGACCAGCCGCTACCAGACCGCGGAAGAAATGGCCGTGGAGCTGGCCGAGCTGCAGGCGCCGTTGAAGGAAGAAATTATCGAAGAGGCCTATGCCGCGCGCGACGGAGGCGATTTGCTGCGCGCCAACGAGCTGGCTTCGCAGGTCCTCCGCCTCGACACCCGCCACGGCCGCGCGCTGGCGCTGCACAACGAACTGCAGCCCCAACTGCAAAAGAAGCACGAGCGCCTGCGCGAGCTGAAGGAGCAGGCGGAAGCGGCAGTCGGCAAGCGCGAGTTCGACCGCGCCATCAGCGCGATTTCAGAAGCCATCTCGATCAATCCTACAAACGCCGAGCTGCAGGACCTGCGCAAGGCCATCGAGCAGGAGCGCGAGCGCAAGAAGTTCGTTTTCAACCGGCTGAAGCTGGCCCAGGCTGCCAAGGAAATGAGCGACCTCATGGCGGCCAACAAGCTGATTGATGAGGCGCTCGAAAAAGATCCCACCGACACGCAAGCCCGCATGATGAAGACGGTGCTGGCGCGCATGGCCGAGGACGAAAAAAAGAAGAAGCGCCTCGATGCCATGGCAGAGGAAATCCGCGGCTTCATTGGCGCGCGCCGCTTCAGTGATGCCTACAACGCGCTGCGCTCCATGGAAGAGCTGGATGCGAACTTCAGCGAGCTGGCCGCGCTGAAGGCGCAGGCCCGCGATGCCTATGCCAGGGAAGAGCGGCGCAAAGAGCTCGACGGCGCCATTCGCGAAGTCAAGAAGGTGCTGGCCGAAGGCAATGCGCAGCGCGCGCTGGCCGCATCCGAGCAGGCGCTGCAGAAGTTTCCAGAAGATTCAACGCTGCTGAAATGCCGCGAGCAGGCTGAAGCCTTGCGCGTGGCCGCCGAGCGCCACGAAGGAATCAAGAAGGAAATCGCGGCGGCGTGGGAGTTGAGCGGCAAGAAGCAAAGCGCCGAGGGCGTGCAGTTGCTCGAGCAGGCCCAGCAGCGTTACGGCGCCGATTCGCAGTTGCGCAGCGCGATCGAACAGTTGCGCGGCATCGCTGAGAAAGAGCGCGTGGCCCGCGCCGAGCAGGAAGTTCTGGAAAAAGCGCGCCAGGCAATGCACGTTGAGGATTTTGAAAGCGCCGCCCGCATCCTGCGCGCCGGCCGCATCGATTACCCTTCGTCTTCTGAGATCAAGCAGGCGCTCGCCGTGGCCGAAGAAGGCGTGCGCCGCATCGCCGAGGCCAACAAGACCCGCCAGCGCGAGGCCATCGAGATTCTTGAGGCGCTGCTGGCCAGCGAACTGCACCCTGAGGCGCAGGTTCGAATTGTGGAAGACGCGCTGCGCCGCAGCCCCGGCAACGTTCGAATCGAGCAGATTGCAACCGTCATCCGCAATCGCCACGAGCGGCTCGCGCCCGTTGTGCAGCGCGCCCAGGACCTGGAATCGGCCGGCCAGTTCACCGACGCCATCCGCGAGTGGCAGCGGGTCCGCGAAATTTATCCCCAATATCCGCAAGCCGAAAAGCATATCGAGCGGCTGAACCAGCTCGCCAACCCTGCGCCGACTGTCTCCACGCCGGTCCCGGTCATGCCGCCGCCTTCGGCCGCGACTGCGCCGGCTGAATTTGGCGCCACCCGGCTGTTTGAGGCCGGCGCCCCCGCTGCCGCTCCCGCGCCCGCCACGGAAAGACTGAGCGGCACCAGGATGTTTGAGGCGGTTCCGGCGGCCGCAGCTTCTGCCGAGCCTCGGCCTGCGCCGGGGTATGAACCCGAAGCTGCGCCAGTGGCTGCGGCTGCGCCGCAAAAGAAGTTCCCCATCGCGCTGATCGGCATTGCCGCGGCAGCCATCGTCGTGGTCGGCATCGTGGTCTATATCGCGCTTCGGCCAGGCAAGCCGACCGCCACCACGGCAGCAACTCAGCCCGCCGAAAGCACGCCGGCGGCAACAACGAATAC
>JAJPJZ010000297.1 GCA_021323935.1 Terriglobia bacterium
TAGCGGTTCCATTCAGCTACTTGGACGTGAATTGCCGCAGGAATGTTGGCTCCCGGCGCAATGCTTCGCAATGCGACAGCGATTCTACACGGCGACAAGGTTGGGCACCGGCAAACAAAGCGGGATTGCAAGCGCGGGCGAGCTCACGCGCCGGGCGCGGGCGCGCATGCCAAGTCACGCACCCGGCGTGAGCGCATGAATGACCCACCAGGTGCAGGCGGCGATGATGGCTGCCGCCGGAATGGTGAAAATCCACGCCCATACGATTCGCTGCGCCACTCCCCAGCGTACTGCCGAGAGGCGATGGGTGGCGCCGACGCCCACGATTGAGCCGGTGATGGTGTGCGTCGTGGAAACCGGAATTCCGGCAAGCGCGGTGCCGAACAAGGTGATGGCGCTGGCGGTTTCGGCGGCGAAACCCCCGACCGGCTTGAGTTTCGTGATCTTCGAGCCCATGGTATGGACGATGCGCCAGCCGCCAAAATAAGTGCCCAGAGCGATGGCCGCGTGTGCCGCCAGAATGATCGGCCAATGGTAGTAGCCCCAGGTGGTGGCCATTTCGTGCTGGCTGATGTAGCCGGCAGTAAAAAGCGCGCCCGCCACAATGCCCATGGTCTTCTGCGCGTCGTTGCCGCCGTGCGCGAAGCTCACGCCCGCGGCCGATAGCAACTGCAGCGAGCGAAACAGCTTATCGACCTGTCCGGGGGTCCTGCGGCGTGCCATCCACAGGATGGCCAGCATGAGCGTAAAGCCGATGGCGAAGCCGACGATGGGCGAGATCACGATAAATGCCAGCGTCTTGGTCCAGCCCGCGGGCTTAATCACGGTGAAGGCGTGGTGCCATCCGCGGACGAGTGCGCCGCGCGCCAGCGCCGCTCCCGCCCAGCCGCCGATGAGCGCGTGCGACGAAGATGTGGGCAGGCCCCAGTACCACGTGATGATGTCCCAGAAAATGGCGCCTACAAGGCCGGAGAGCACCACGTATTGGGTCACGATGGAAAGGTCAACCATGGCGCCGCTGATGGTCTTGGCGACGGCTGTGCCCAGCGCAAACGCCGCGGCAAAATTAAAAAATGCCGCCCAGAACACCGCCACTTTGGGCGACAACACGCGGGTTGAGACCACGGTGGCAATGCTGTTGGCGGCGTCATGGAATCCATTGAAAAAATCAAATATCAGCGCCGTCAGCACCGTAATGACCAGCAGCACGAAGTTGGGATTCATGCGCGGACCCCGGCAGTAGAGCGCGGCGCTCTGCCCGGCTCCGCATTACTAAAAGCGGGCGGCGAGATCGCGGCCATTGCTGAAGGCAGGCGAACGAAGGATTGGCGCTGCATTGGAGGCGGACAGCGAAGCGGCTGCGGCAGCATCAGGCGCCCTTTACCACGACCGACTCGACGACGTTGGCCGCGTCTTCGGCCTTGTCGGTGGCGTTCTCCAGCACTTCGTAGAGTTCCTTGTGCTTGATGAGCGCGATAGGGTCGCGCTCGCGGTCGAACAACTCGCCGATGGCCTTTCGCGCCACCACGTCAGCTTCGTTTTCCAGGCGGTTGATTTCCACGCAGTAATCGATGACGTTTTTTTCCTGGCCCAGCAGCTTCACGGCGATGGCCAGCGCGTCGCTTTGCCGCGCAATGATGCCGGCCAGTTCGCCCGCCGCCGGTTCCACTTTGGTGATGCGGTACATCAGGATGCGATCGCAGGCAGCGTTGATGTAGTCCAGGACGTCGTCGATGGAGGAGGCCAGCTTGTGAATGTCCTCGCGATCAAACGGAGTAATAAAGGTCTGGTTCAGCCGGGTGATGATGTCGTGGGTCATGTCATCGCCACGGTGCTCGATTTCCTTGATGCGCTGCACTCCGCCCTGTATGTCTTTCATGTCACGCAACAGGGCCTGCAGCTCGCGGGCGCCATCCTGCAGGTTGCTGCACATTTGCGCGAACATCTCAAAGAATTTTGTTTCTTTGGGAGCCAGCCGCAGCTTCAATATTCTTCTCCGTCACCCCGGGGGTTGGTCCGAAAGGAAGTCCACTATCTCACGCGAGATATGCAGCGTCAAATGTGCGGCGGCGTTGCCACGAGGCGCCGGTGAATTGCGGAATTCGGCTTTATGGGTGGTGTTGCCGCTGCGCCAGGGGCCAGGGGCGGGCCGGATGAGGCATTGGGCGCAGAAAGCAAAAAGGCCGCTCAATGCGGCCTTCAGCTCATTTCGCGTCCGATTACAAGGTTGATTCAATCTCGAAGCCCCAGGCCTCCAGCAGAGACTCAGGAATAAACTTCGAGTTCTTGTTCTTGCGTGCCCATTCGCGCAGCCGCGTTGAGCGGAGGTACTGGTCCGGCTGCAGCTTGAATTCTTTCACCACCTGCTCGAACTCAGTGGGCACAGGGATTACGGGGCCGATGGGCTCCGGCTTCCCCCAATTCGGATTTCCACGACGCTTTGCCATCGAACAGTTCTCCAGTAAGTAGTACTGCGAATAAGGTGTTGCTTGTCCCTGATTCAGAGCCCACAGATTAGACGTTGCAGAAGGCCCTTTGGATTCATCGTGCTAGCGTTCGTCAGACGAAATATGGCGAAGCCGCTACAGCAGGCCACAGCACTTGAAAAGACTGAAAATTTTACCACTCCATTCGCGATATTTCAACCTTAAACCACCGTTTGCTGCCCTGAAAGCTGTGCAAATCTGAAAAAAGCCGCCTTTCCGCTCACCAAAAAGCCCTGCTGCGGCCTTTCTGCAATGCCGGCCGGCGGATGCAGGCAGCCCGGTGGAATTTTCCGTGGCGAGCGGCTCACCCTTTAATATGAGAAAGTTACTGTCAAGTTCATGAAGATCTCAGCGGACCAGATCCGCCGCCATACCGACCACTACTTCATCAACGCCCGCGAGACCTGCGCGCACGCGGGAATGAACCCGCGCGTCCTCTACCAGGTTTTCCAGCGCAATGAGGCGGTGCTGTGCGGCCTGAAGTACGTCCTGGCGCTTTTTGAGCCGCTGGCCGACCGCGTCACGGTAGCAGTGCTGGCCGACGGCGACCGCATCAGCCCGCTTGAGCCGGTGATGCATATCACCGGCCCGGTGCAGGACTTGTTTGAACTGGAAACGGTTTACCTGGGAATGCTGGCGCGGATGACCAAGGTGGCCACCAATGTCCGCGAGGCGGTGGAAGCCGCCCGGCCCAAGCCGGTGCTGTTTTTCCCGGCGCGCTTCGATGTGCCTGAAGTCCAGCCTTACGACGGCTACGCGGCGCTGATCGGCGGGGCGGCCGGCGCCTCAACCGCGGCGGAAGCTGAAGCCTACGGCAAGCCGCCAATCGGAACCATGCCGCACGCCCTGATTGCCACATTCAACGGCGACACCGTCCGGGCGACGCTCGCTCTGGCGGCGGCATGCCCGGGGCAGGAAATGTGGGCGCTGGTTGATTTCGCCAACGACTCGGCGGCGACGGCGGTCGCGTGCTTTAAGGCATTTCGCGAACGAGGGCTGAAGCTTGCCGGCGTGCGGCTCGATACTTCGCAGGACCTGGTGGATGAGTCGCTGAACCGCCGAGGCATCAAGGAGTACGGCGTTACCATTGCGCTGGTGGCGGAAGTGCGGCGCGCGCTCAATGAAGCCGGCGGCGAGGCGGTTAAAATCTGCGCCAGCGGCGGCTTCCACGCCGGCCGCATCCGCGAGTTTGAGCACGCGGGCGCCCCGGTGGATGTCTATGCCGTGGGCGAGCGCTTCTTCCGCGGGTCAAATCCATTTACCTCAGACGTGGTGGCGTATTACGAAAATGACCGGCGGGTCATGTGCGCCAAAGTTGGCCGCGCCTTCCGCGAGAACCCGCGGCTCAAAGTCGTCATCGGAAGGGCCGAGGCGGCCGGCTAGGCGAATGCGGCGACGCCGCGAAGACTGCAATTGCAAACCATGACTGCGCTCGAAGATTTCCACGATTTCCTGTTTCGTTTTCCCTCGCTCGGGCTGGCGCACCCGCTGGGCGGCCAAGTTCGTGACGCGGTCGGCGCGTTGCCGCTCACCTCGCTCGCAGCCGGGGCGTGGTATCGCGGCGTGGAGCAGGAACAAAAGCCGGCATTCAGTGACTTTCTTCCCCCGGATCCGCGAAAGTTCAAGCTGCCGGA
>JAJPJZ010000314.1 GCA_021323935.1 Terriglobia bacterium
GTGCTGACCGTGAACGAAGTGCGCGCCATGAGCGGCCTGCCGCCGCTCTAAGCGCTGAGCGCGTGTTCGACATTCGTGAGCCGGCACGCAGCGAGGGCGGCATGCGTACGCGCGGTAAGCGCGGCGTGACCCCGGCGTCGCGCTCGTTCCTCGCCGGTCAATCATCCACATCGCAGGCCATCAACGGCTCCAGCTTCCTGCCGTCGCGCAGCAGAATGCCTTGGCCTTCGGCCCACGCTGAATAGTCGAGCTCCGTGCGTCGCGCTGCGCGATCGCCGGGCTGCAGCCTGAAATCGCGCTCGCAATCGAGCTTCCCGCTCGCGTGATACACCCGGCAGCGGTTCACATTGCGCGCCGGCTCAACCGTACAGGTCACAAAGCGGCCGTCAGCGGCCTGGCTCGCGCCCTGCACCCACACTGCCTCGTTCGGCACTCCTGCCGGCCGCGGCGGCCCGGGCGCGCGCGTGCAGGCGGCCCCGCACGCCATCGCCGCCAGCGCCAGCGCCCTGCCGCCTGCGCCGGCGAACGCGCTGAACCTGTGCTTCACCAGTTTTGAAATTACCAAATTCACGACCCCTCAATCCTATGAACCTTTCTTTCGATGCTGCCGCGCTGAGCCTCGATCTGCCCCGGCTCCGGCGCAAACATCCCAACCGCCTGCCCTTTCGCGGCGTATTGACGCTCATCGATGTGCCCAGCGACCGCGCGCCTTCCGGCTCCAACAACCGCCGCGTCCTGATTCCGCGCGCGGTAGCTGAATCCGCGCTGCCCTCGCTCATCGGCATGGCCCTCGATTACACTCCTGCGCTCGACGGCCACGATTCGCGCCGCAAGATCGGCGTGATCACCGCCGCCAGGATCAGCACTGCGCCTGCAGACCACGCCCATGGCTCGCAGCTCACCGTTCGCGGCTACATCTACGCGCGCGATTTTCCTGAAGTCGTGCTGGAAGTGCTGCGCGCCACTCCCGCGCCCGGCGCTTCCCCGGCGCCGCTCGGCCACGCCGCTTCGCTCATCGATGAAGGCAACCGGGTCACCGCTTCCGCTGCGCCTGCTGTCGCGAGCCAGCAGGTCTCACCGCACTCAGCTTCCGCAATGAGCGCGTCGGGGATTTCGCTCGGAGCGCCATGCCCCCACGCCATCGGCCCGATCCGCGCCCACATTCCCATCGAGCCTTGCAGCCGGTTCAGGCAAGTGGTTGCTGCTCGCGCCCGGCCGCCCGCGCTCGGCATGTCCTACGAAATCGCCGAAGCGCAAGTGGTGAACGAAGCCTCACCCATCTGGGTGTTGCGCGATTTTGTTTTTACTGGCGCTGCCGTGCTTCGCCGCGACCGCGCCGCTTACCTCAACACCTCGATCGAACTGGTGAGCGAGTGAGCTGTTCGCCTACACGTCAGCACTCGCAACTTCGATCGCGCCATCACTCGATCACTGCATTCCCATTCCTCAACTCCGGAGCTTCCATGAACGAACAACTCGACCACTTCTCCCGCCTCTCCGCCACGCTTGACGCGCTGTGCGCCACGCTGCAGCAGTTTGAAGCCAGCTTCCAGTCGCAGCACGCCGACCTCGGCCAGCGCATCGATCGCATCGTTGCCGCCGTCAGCGAAAGCCATAGCCCGGCGCCCGCCGAAGCCGCGCAACGCCTGGCCGCAACCGAGAAAAAACTCGCTGAGCTCGAAGCCCGCAACTCCGAGCTCGAACGCCAGCTCGCCGCCGCCGCTCCGGCGTCTCGGCCCAACCCGGCCTCGCATGATCCGCGCGAGCCTCGCCCTGCCATCGCGCTCGCGGCCCAGGAGAGCCTTCGCAAGACGCTGCCGCCTTCGCTCTGCGCCTTGCTGGCCAAATCAGCCGCCGGTGAAGTCGATGCCGCCGGCCACTTCGTTGTCGCCGCGCTCGATAAAGCGCTGGGCTCGTTGAGCGTCGATCAGCGCATCGCCGTCAAAGCCGAAATGGCGCGCGCCGGGCTCATCGCCTAGCCGCGCCCCACTGCCGCCACCTTCCTCGCCCCCAAACCTTCACTCGCAAACGGAGAAAAAATGACCGCACAATTCCTCGATCTGCACGCCGCCGCCGATTTCATCGGGCCCGGCGCCATTGAGATCAATCGCTACCAGACGGAAATCTTCGATATCGTTCGCCGCCGCGGCGCCTTCGGCCAGCGCATCAAGCAGGTGCCCGCAACCGGCCATCCCTCGCGCTTTTTCGAGGAAACCGCCATCAACTCACCGTCGGCCGCCAACGCCTTCGTCGATCCGCGCAACATCGTGCCCACCGCCGGCTCGCCCACGCGCGTAGAGCGCAGCGTTCCGCTCAAGGCGCTGGTTTCGCAAATCAACTACAACCTGTTCGATGTTGAAGTTGGCCAGCAGCAGAAGCAGTTCGCCTACCTTCAGGCCAAGGACCTGGCCGACAGCGTCGAAGGCCTCATGCGCACCCACGACGTCGCGCTGTGGAACGGCAATGACACGTCGCTTTCCGCGCCGACCACTACGCAATATTACGGCGCGGCCGCGCAGATCAACGATGGCGGCAACGTCGTCACCATCGGCACTTCGTCCAGCATCGTTGACGGCCTGAAGTCGCAGATCGCCTCCATGGTAGCCAATTCCAGCTACGAAGTCCGCCCCACCGCCATCTACGCCAACCCCGTGCTGCTCGACCTCATCGATCGCGAAATGAAGTCGGAGTTCAACGTGGTGCTGCAAACCGCCGAAATCACCGGCGGCTTCCGCGTCAAGATGCTCTCCACCCAGGCCGGCGACCTGCCGCTGATCCCCGAATGGGCGCTCAGCTACACCGGCACGCCGGGCTCGGGCACGGCGCAACTGCCCTGCTACATCGTCACCGAAGACCTCATCGAGTACCACTGGCTCACCGACCCGAACCCGCGCGTCTTCCAGCTCGGCCTGCAGAATTCGCTGGCCGCGCAGCACGTCATCGTGAAGTTCGGCGCGGTCGTGGTCAAAGGCCCGTCCTACGCTCACTGCAAAGTCGTCGTCGATCGCTAAACCGTGAGGCAGGCCGTGTAGTCCGGCCGCACCTCCGGCCACGGCCGCGCGCCTGCTCTCGCTTTTTGGCTCGACTTTGTCGCTATCGCGCCATTGAGGCTCCACGAATGCACCACGCATTCCTCAATGGCCGCGATAGTTCTTTCGATAACCCGTCTGCAACGCTCAACCAACTCCGGCAGCGAAGACCGGCACTGACGCTGAACCTATGACCTATCTTGATCCTTCCGAATATCAAAACTACGGCCTCGATCCGCTCACGTCCGATGCGTGGATCGCCGCCGCTTCCGCCATCATTGAAAGCTACTGCCGCCGCCCATCGCTTGGCGTGCAGCAATACACCGAGCGCCTGCGCGTCACTCCTGACCGCAACAGCGTGCAGCTCAGCTATCTGCCGCTCGCCATCGTCGCGCCGGCCACGCTGCCGTTTGTCTCCGGCCGCGCCCGCTACGCCATGGCGCGCCGCGGCGAAGCTCCCGAGGCTTATTTCATTCCCGGCGCTTCGCCCGGAGTTCCCGCGCCGCTGGCCTACGATGTCGCGCTAGCCTTCGCCCTGCCCGGCTCCTGGACCACGCTCGACGTCACCACGCTCGATTACTTCAGCGATACCGGCGAGGTCACATTCCCTTACAGCATCCTGGGCCTGGCCTACAACGAAGTTGAAATCACCTACAACGCCGGCCTTGCCGCCATCCCGGCGGCAGTGAAGTTTGCCTGCGCGCAGATCGTGCAGAACGCGCAAGCCACGCCTGCGCTCAACGTGCGCTCGGCCGCCCTGCAGGGCATGCGCCTCGATTACTTCGCCGATTCGCTCATCGATTCGAACGTCCAGCGCCTGCTCGAGCCTTACGTCTCGCGCCGCATCGCCTGATCACGCTCGGCCGCGCACCACGATTTCGTCATCCGGTCGCCGGCTTTTGCCGCGAGCTTCGCGTTGCAACAGGAACTGCTATGAACCCCACATCCATTCAGCGCACTACCGATTCGCTTCTTCGCGCCTTCGGCTCGCCCACGCTCAGCCTGCGCTTTCCGGGCGTGCCTTCGGGATCTTCCGACGCCGCGCAACTCGGCCTGGCCTCCATCGCCACCGAAGACGTTGTGATTTCGCCCGCCGTGGTTCGGCCCAAGTCGCCGGCCTCCAGCGCCAACGCGCAGCGATACGAGCTGCTGCTCTCGGCCACCGCCATCGCCGCCGTCATGATTGACCGCGGCTACGATTCTGAAGCCGCTCTGTTCAACGCCGCTCTCGGCGCGGTGGTCAACGGCGTGCTGCTGCGCATTTCGAGCTTCTCGACCGAGCTGATCGGCTCAACCCCCGTGCTGCACCGCGTAATCGTGAGCGAATAAGCCGCGCGGCCGCGCCACGCGCACTGAAGTCACACGTAAGACCGCACTGGCTGCAGAAATTCGCAGCTTCGCTATCGCAACCCTATGCAATCCGCCAAAGACACCTTTTACATTTCGCTTCGCAACGCGCTGGCCACGCTGTATCCGGCGCGCGCCATCGAGTTCAACGGCCAGCAGCGGCCGGCCATTGTTGTCCCTGAAAATGAGCCGCGCAGCGCGCTCGCGCCGCCGGCGCCGTTTGAAGATGCCCCTGCAGGAATTGCATTCGGCTCGCGCACTCGCCTGGCGAACTGTTTCTACCTGCACTTCGGCCCCGCCGCCGCAGCCGCCAACCAGCCGCCCGATCAAACGCCGCTGCTGCAGATGGCCTGCACCATCGCTTACTCCACCGTCGGCACGCCCAACAGCACTGGCGCCGACCGCGGCCGCTCGCTCGCCGAGCTTGACGCTGAGCTTCTCGCCATCACCTCCGCCGGCCTCGCTCCCAACACCGATTACACGCAATCGCCGCCGGCCGCTCTCGGCACCAACATCGTCTGGACGCGCCCCGCATTCGCCGACGTGCAATCAATGGGCGTTGAACTGCGCCGCGTCGCCAGCGTCACGATCTTCTTTTACGCAAGTTGAGCCTCGCCGGTGCGCGCGCGTAGTCGGCCTCCGTCGCCGGTTGCGCCACGCGCCGCCCTGTCGCTCCCCATCGCACAATTCTTATGTCCACGCCAGCACTCAGCCTTCGCACTCCCATGCAGCCCGCCGCCCGCCGCGTGCGCGCTTACTTCGCGCCCGTCGCTCGCGCCACCACGACGCCCACCGCCTTCAACTTCGGGCGCGACGCCATGTTCCCGCTGGCTTCGCCGCCCGCGCCCTGGATTGACGCTGGTTGGATTGACAAGTTCACGCGCACTCCCGCCACCCGCGTCACCGCCCTGCACAGCGGCGCAAAAGGCGCGCCCGGCAGCCAGTTCCGCCAGCAGCTTGGCGCCGAGGTTGCTTGTGAATTTCGCCAGTGGGGCAAGCTGCAGATGGCGCTTGCCTGCGGCTCCGAGCAGATGAACGTCTTGCAGCCTGACCTTGACCTCGACCCCACCGGCGGCACCCTGCTCGCGCCGGTTCCGGTGCTCGCCGGTTCCACCGCAACCCAACTGCTGATTAACGCCGCGTCGCTTTCCGCCTTCAACGTCGGCGATATCGTCGCCGTCGATGTCGATTACAGCAGCCAGACCGGCTACGTCGGCACCGGCATCGCGGCCGCGTACGTTTCCAGCCCGGCCAGCGTTCACTTTGACGCCACCTACATTCGACGCGTCACCTTCAACGTGGGGCGCATCGTGGCGCTGACCTCCGGCAGTTCTGCCGCGCTCGTCCTGGCGCAGCCGCTGCTCGGCGGCGCACCGCTCGCCGGCGCGCAGGCGCAAAAAATCACTGGCTTCATCGATCGCGAGGGCAGCCCATTCATTCAGGAGTGGTCGGCGCTGTTCGTCATTCCCGATGAGCTCGGCGGGCGCGCCCTGTTCTACTACCCGCGGCTGCAATCTTCGAACACCGCGCGCGAAGCCGCCCTGCCGCTGGCTTCGCCTCCGGCCTCGCTGCAGGCGTGGTCGCAGCCGGCTGCATTTCTCGCGATGCCAACAATCGACGCGAGCGATGGCCAGCAGATGGTGTGCCAGCGCGCCTATTTCCCGGCAGCCTCGGCCGCTTTGTATTGACCTTCGGCGCTGCGTAGCGCCTGGCGGGCGATCCCAAATCCGCGTCACCGCTGCGCCCGCGCCAGGTAACCGTTTCCGAAACCGCAACCGAATCGCATGATCCTCACCATCAACAACTCCGACTACAGCGCCTATCTTTCGCCCGGCGCCGCCATCACGCGCAAGCTCAACACGCCCGCGGCCTGCGCCTTCGTGCTGGTCGCGGCCGATGCCGGCTTCGCTACGCCGCCGCTCGGCGCGCGCATCGTGCTCACCACCGGCGCCGGCACGAAACTCTTTACCGGCTATCTTTCATCGCCGCCGGTGCTTCACTACCAGGGCTGGAACCACGGCGGCCAGGTTTATCGCTACGAGTGCTCTGCCACAGGCGACGAATACATCCTCGATATCGAGCCGCTGCCCGCGCGGCCCGATTTCACCAATCGCCCCGCCGGCGCCGCCCTGCGCGCGCTCGCCTCCAGCGTTGCGCCCGGCGCCTTCGATCTCTCCGCCGTCCAGGACCTTGAGACCCTGCCGCAGTTCACGCCTGCGCGCGAATCGAAGTGGTCAACTCACGCCGCCCACCTGGCGCGCCGCACCCGCGCGGTTTATCGCGCCCACAATGGCGGCATCGTGTTCGCGCCCATTGCTTCCGTCACTCACAACCTGAGCGAAGCTGACCCAGCTTTCACGCCCGATGGCCTCACCTTCACCTCTGCCAAGGCGCCGGCGGCGCAAATCACGGCGCTGAGCGCGCTGAAAGACGAGCCACGCCTCTACTGCAAGGACTACTTCGTTGCCTACGGCACGGTGAAGAACTACTCGCTCGCCCACGCGCTGTTCTCGCAGACGGCCTACACCATCGTTGAAGAAAATTTCTCCTCGGCGCTCAGCCCGCTGCTGTGGAACATCACCGACCCCACCGGCGCACTCAGCGTCTCGAATGGCAAGCTGCTCATCGCCGGCGGGCCCGGCGCCGCGACCGATGGCGCCCTGGCCGTCAGCTTCGCCGAGCAGGTTGAGCTCGCAGCCAACGCCACGCTTGACCACGGCTATGCAATCTTCAGCGGAAGCTGCTCCGGCATCCTGGGCGGGCTTTACAACGGCGCCGTCGCCACCGCCAATTGCCTGGCGGGTTTTCACGTGACTGCCGATTCCAGCGGCAATGCCAGCATCACGGCCGTAGTCAACGGCGTGCTTTCCGGATCGCCGCAGTCGGTGGCGGCGCTTGCGCCCATCGCACTCACCACGCGTTTTTATTGTCGCGAGCCTTACCGCGCCACCGAGCCGTTTCATTCTTCTGTGCATCCCGCCGGCAGCGCGCGCGGAGGCGCCTCGATCGCGAGCGACGTTCGCGTGGTTCTCTCCATCGCGCCCGCCGACGGCAGCGCCGCCACGCCAACCGTGCTCTACGACGCCATCCTGCCGAACGCCCCGGCATTCTGCAGCTATGCTCTGGTGAATGGCGGGGTGTTCAACGCCAGCCTCTCGCACACCCGCATCGCACGCGAAAATACCGCCGAAGTTCAAACCACGACCTCGGGCGTCACCCGCACCCGCATCCAGGGCTCAAGCACCGGCGGCGCCGAGTGCGTCGTGCTGACCTCGACCCGCACCTTGCGCTTCTATTCCTCTTCCGGCCTCGCCGCCGGCGATTCCATCGTTTGCCGCTATCGCTCGAGCGGCCGCGCCGTCGCCATGGCTGTCGCCGGACCCGCCGGGCCTTCCACCGGCCGCGTGCTCACCCGCACCATCATCGAGCCGCCGCTCCGCACCACCGCCGATTGCGAGAACGCGGCTCTCGCCCTGCTCGACGATTCATCCGCCGCTGCCCTCGCGGGCGAATACAAATGCTGGAGCGACTCTCTCGATTCCGACGTCTTTCCCGGCGACGCGCTCGCCCTCAACCTGCCCTCGCGCGGCATCAATCTCGCAGCCGGCGCCGCGCCCGGGCTGCCCATCGTGCGCGAGGTCGGCATCGAGTTGCCCGATCTCTCCACCGACCACGCGCAGTACGCCATCAAGTTTTCCAATGACGCCGCCGCTGCGCTCAGCTTTGAATTTGAGCGCGCCGGAACAACCGCATCGCGGCCGCTGGCGCCGGCCATCATTGTTCCCGTGGCCGGCACAACCTACCTGCCCAACCTGGTCAACGCCGAAGTGACCAGCGTGTCCTCCGGTATCGTGAACGTCGATTGCGGCGTCGCGCCGCCCGCCGGCGGGGGCATCGAAGTCCGCCGCACCGATTTCGGCTGGGGCCTCAGCGACGGCTACAACCTGGTCGGCCGCTTCACCGGCGAGAGCTTTCAGCTCGCAAAACTCACTCCCATCGTCGATTACTACCTTCGCCAGTACGATTCCAACGGCAACTACTCGCGCTACTCCACGGCTCTCCACGTGGATATGCCCTGACGCCAACCGGCAATCGCAATTCAGCGTTACTGAATCGCTACGCGCTGCAATTCGCCTGGCCGCGACTGCTCTACGACTCAGGTTTCTTATGACTGACTTTGAATCCCGCGTCCTCTCCGACCTTGCCGAACTCAAATCGCAAATGTGCTCGCTGCTCGGCATCGGCCAGCCCGGGCGGCTCTCTGAACTGGAAGCCAGCGTCACGCGCCACGATCGCTGGATGTCGCGCGCCTCCGGCATCGGCGCCGCTCTCGGCGTCCTGCTGCTGTTGCTGCACATCGCCGTCGATTACCTCCGGCGATAACTGTTTGGATTTAGGCGAAGGCCCGGAACTCAGCCTGGTCGCGAGCTAAACGCGGAGCGACCGGGCGAGCCGGAAACGCCTGCCGTGCACGCGAGCGCTGGTTCGTCGCGGAGTTTCTGGCGCCGCCGGAGACCGGGCGTAAAGTGAAAGGCACAGGGTCGCGCTGCGCTCAGCCGATTTCCTCGCTCCACTCTTCCAGGAACTTCTTGAAGAAGCCGAGGTAATATCCCGCGGTGGCGCCGTCAATAATGCGATGGTCGTAGCCCAGCACCACGTGCATGATGCTGCGGATCGAAATCGAATCGGCGCCGTCTTCATCCGTCACCACCACCGGCTGCTTCTTGATGCCGCCAGTGCCGAGAATCGCCACCTGCGGCTGCATGATGATGGGCAAACCAATTAGCCCGCCGATCGAGCCCGGATTCGTAATGGTGAACGTGCCGTTCAGCACGTCGTCAGGGTTCAGGCGCTTGCTGCGCGCCCGCTCGCTCAGGTCGTTGATGGCGCGCGCCAACCCGAGAAAATTCTTTTCCTCGGCGTTCTTGATGACCGGCACAATCAGGCCCCAGTCGAGCGCGACGGCAATCCCCAGGTTGATGTTGCGGTGGTAGCGAATGGCGTCGCCCTCCACCGATGAATTCACGATGGGGTATTTCTGCAGCGCCGCGCACGCTGCCCGCGCCACGAACGGCATAAACGTCAGCTTGGTGCCGTTGCGCTGCTCCCACCCGCTGCGCACGCGCGCGCGCAGGCTCGCCACGCGCGTCATATCGACTTCATAAATGGTGTGCACGTGCGGCGAGGTGCGCTTCGATTCCACCATGCGCTCGGCAATTTTCCTGCGCATCGGCGTCATCGCCACCAGCTCGCCCGGGACCTGCAGCGCTCCCATCGGCGCCCTCTGTGCCGCCCGCGCTTGCGTGCCGCCGGCCATTTCGCCTCCGCCACCCTGCGCCGCCGCCTGCGCCCCTCGCGCCGACGGTTGCGGCGAAGCGATGTAGCGCTCCATATCTTCTTTCGTGATGCGGCCGCCCTGGCCTGACCCCGGCACCTGCGCCAGGTCAATGCCATGCTCCTTCGCCATCCGTCGCACCAGCGGCGATGAGCGGATGCGCTCGGCATCGCGCGCCTGCGCTTGCGGCGCTTGCGCTTCACGTCCCTGCGGCGCTTGCGCTGCACGCTGCTGCGTCTCTCGCGGCGAAGCCGCCACAGCAACCGCAACCGGCGCTGATTGCGCCTGCCGCTCCGGCGCTGCGTGCGACGCGGGCGCCGCCCCGCCTGCCCCGCCGATGATTGCAACCACCGCATTCACCTGCACGGTTTCGCCGGCCTGCGCGCGGATTTCACTCAGCACGCCGGAAGCGGGCGCCGGAATTTCGGCGTCAACTTTGTCGGTTGAAATTTCAAACAACGGATCGTCGCGTCGCACCTGCTCGCCCGGCTGCTTCAGCCACTTGGTAATCGTGCCTTCAAAGATGCTCTCGCCCATCTGCGGCATCTTCACTTCCACGCCGGCAGCGGCCCCAACTGCGCCGCCCGCTCCGGTTTCAGCTCGCGGCTGTGCGGCTTTCTGGCTTTCTCTTGGCGAACCCGGGGCCGCTGGACCGGGCTGGCCGTCGCCCTGGTCTTCAGCCCTGGGAGTCTGCGGCGCCCTGGCGTGCGACGCCACCGGCGGGGTCTTCGCATTCGCCGGCCCATCCGTCGCTGCGGCTCCTCCGCGCGTTGCCGCTGCGCTCTTTGCCGGAGTCGATATTGGTGAGGGCACGTCGTGCCCGCCGCCGCGCCGCTCCGGATTCATCTCAGGCGAGCCGATTGCCGGCGCCGTGGTTTTTTCGCCGAATCCCGCAGCAGCCGCTACACCGCTTCGCCCCGCCGAGGTCGCGTTGCCGTTGCCTTCGATCACGCCCACCACGGTGTTGACCTGCACGGTCTGGCCTTCGCCTACTTTGATCTCGCGCAGCACGCCGGTCGCGGGCGCAGGAATTTCGGCGTCAACCTTGTCGGTCGAAATCTCAAACAGCGGCTCATCGCGCTGCACTGTCTCGCCCGGCCGCTTCAGCCACTTCGTAATAGTGCCCTCAAAGATGCTCTCGCCCATCTGGGGCATGACCACATCGGTTGCCATGGTTCCTCGCGTTCGCGCCGCGTCTCAAGCTGGCTGCACCACGCCGCGCAACCGCTCATTCTAGCTGAACCTATCCGCCGCCGGATGGCGGCACGGCCCGTGCGCAATTCAGCCCGCCGCCATCGGGCCCCGCGCGGTTTTCGCAACCCGAGATTCTGCTTTCAGGAAGTCCACCCAAGGAGAGAACAAAATGACCAATTGGAAGACCACCGTGGCCGGCATTGTGCTGGCCGTCGCCACTTACGCCCAGCAGGCCGGGATTCACGTAGGCCACATCGGCAGCACCGATTTCGTCGGCGCCATCGGCTCAGTCGCCGCGCTGCTGCTCGGCTTCTACGCCAAGGATAAAGCCCCGGCTGCAAACTAGCCGCGGCTCACACGCGATCGCCGCGATCTCGGCTTCGCTGCCGGGATCCGGCGTTCGCGCCCATTCCCGCCAATCGCATGTGCTTAATGCAATTTGATTGTGCCATTCGAGTCGGGCCGGCAGTGAGATTCCGTCAATTTGCGTGAACGATGCTCGTCAGCCTACCGCGACCGCTGCTGCCCCAAATGCGCCGGCAAGCCGCTCGCCCCAGCGTTCGTTCACGTCGAGCGCAATCGCGTACGCCAGCGCTGAATTCATCAGCTCCGCGGCGCTGCCCGGCCGGTTGAGCTGCCGCAGCGGCTCGGCGTCAACACTCGCCAGGTACTGGCGGTAGCCCTCAAGGCTATCGAGCAATTCACGCCCTTCACGGCTGCGCCGCTTCAACAGCGGCACTGCAACCGCGTGCAGCACCAGGCTTGCGAGCAGCGCTCCCACAAACTCCCGCGAAGTTTGCTTTGCCAAAAACCACGCCACCAGCAGCGGAACTGCAAATATCACCGGCGTTGAAATCAGCGTGCTGGCCGCCAATTTCCAGCTCACGCGCCGCCGCGCAATGTCCTTGAGAGACTGGCCCAGGCGCAGCACCGCAAGCGTCACCAGGCCGAGCATGAACCAGAACAGCCACAATGACATGAACATCGTGCCCTGGCCCGGCAACTGCGCCGCCAACACCATCAGCGCCGCGAACGACCCGAAAATCCCGCCGGCAATCCACGCTCCGTTGCGGATGTAGATCCTTTTCTCATATTGCTCGCGCAGCGACGATTCAATATCGCTCACCAGCACCGACGCGCGCTGCTGCTCGAATCCGTGAAAGCGCACCGGGTCGCCCCACGAGAACATCAGGTCGAAAACCCGCTTCTCTTCCGGCGCAAGCTGCGGATATTGGCTTGAAGTTCGCCGCAGCGCGTCTTGCGAAGCCGGCGCGCCCGCCCGCGGCGCCACGCTCGCCACCACCCACTCGCCGGCTCCAGGCGTAATGCTGATTGCGCCTTTGACGGCCATGCTCACCAGCACCGCCGCCAGGCTGTTGCCGTCGGAATAGCCACGCCGCACAAAGCGCGCGGCCGCAGCCGTCACGCCCGCAGGCGGTTCATAACGCGCCACGATCGCGCCGCTCCGCGGCTCACGCCCGCGCACCGCCCACACCACGGCGTAGTACGCCGCGAGCGCAATCGGGATCAACAGGGCAGCCGGCATTCCGCGCGCACTGTAGCACGCAGCAGGCGAGTTGCAGGCGTTACCGAAGTGCCGGGTGCGCCACGAGCGCTAAGTGCCCAAGCTCTGTTTGGCAGGAAAAGAATGGGGCACAGCCGCGCGTAAGCGTCAGCGCGCCAGCGGCAGCAGGTAGCCGGGATTCTGCTGGAAGGCGCCGCCGAACGCCAGGCGATCGGCCTCGCGCATGTCCCACGCGTAGACGCTTGCGACGGAAAGCTCGATCGTTACATCGTCCCACTGTGCAAACACTGGCCCGACGCGCGCATCGTGAATTGCCGCATCGCTCAAATATTTGGCGTGGATCTTCGAGTTCAAGCGCTTCGATTCTTCGCCGCTCAATAGCCTTGCGGCACCTGAAATGGTTACCCCGCGCGAGGCTGCTTCGTCGCGCGAATCCACCATCAGCGCAGCCGCCGGCCGCTCCTTCAGGTTGCGCGCCTTTTTCGAGCGCGAGGCGGTCGCGATGTAGCACTTGCCCTGCGCGTAGAAAAACCACACCGAAACCAGGTGCGGCGAGCCATCCTGATTTTGCGTGGCGAGCGTCGCCACGTAGCGGCCGGCGAGCAACTCCTGAACCAGCGGATCGTCGATGGAAGCCATTACTCACAACCTTTCATGAACACATTGCGACTGCAGGTGCAGGAAGCTAACTGAGCCGATCGCCTGCGGGATCGACTCGATTAGAAACAGCCGCGCGCGTGGCCGCCGACAGGCCGCGCGGACCCAGGCTGCTCAGTAGGCGCGCAGGCGCCTGGCCTCGCGCACTACGTCTTCCACCTTGGGCAAAAATGCGTGCTCCAGCGGAGGCGAGAACGGCACCGGCGTATCGAGTGAAGCAATGCGCGCAATGGGCGCGTCGAGGTAATCAAATGCCTCTTCGTTGATGACCGCGGCAACCTCGCCGGCGATACCGCCGGTTTTCGTATCTTCATGCAGCACGATCACGCGGTTGGTCTTCTTCACGGTTTCGGCAATGGCTTTGCGATCGAGCGGCAGCAGCGTGCGCAGGTCAATGACCTCGAGCTCGATGCCTTCTTTGGCCAGCGCCTCGGCGGCTTCGAGCGCCACATGCACCATGGCGGCATAAGTAATGACGCTGACGTCGCCGCCTTCGCGCGCCACTCGCGCCTTGCCCAGCGGAATGCTGCCGTCGTTCGCGGCCGCCGGCGGCAATTCTTCCTTGATTCGACGGTACAAAAACTTGTGCTCAAAAAAGATGACGGGGTTGGGGTCGCGCACCGCCGACTTCATCAGCCCGTACGCGTCGGTCGGGGTCGCCGGGCACACCACCTTGAGCCCCGGCGTCTTCACAAACCACATCTCCGGATTCTGCGAGTGGAACGGCCCGCCATGCACTCCGCCGCCGGATGGACCGCGCAGCACCAGCGGCGCCGGCGCGCCCCAGCGATAGTGCGACTTTGCCAGCACGTTCACAATCTGGTTGAAGGCGCAGGAGATGAAATCCATGAACTGGAATTCCGCCACCGGCCGCAGCCCGGTGAGCGAAGCCCCATAAGCCGCGCCCACAATCGCCGATTCGGCAATCGGCGTATCGATCACGCGCTCAGGCCCGAAGCGATCGATGAAGCCATCCGTCACTTTGAAGGCGCCGCCGTAAATCCCAATGTCTTCGCCGATGCAGAAGACGTTGGGATCGCGCTCCATTTCCTCCCACAACGCCTGCCGTATGGCTTCGAGATATGTGACTTGAGGCATAGGGAAAAAAGGATAGCAAAAGATTTAGTTTGAATTTGCAGATGACTACAGCGAGGCCAAACGTCGTTAACTCGCACTGCGCGCATCGAGCTCGCCTGCAATGCTCCCGCACGCCGACCGTCGCTACTGCTTCTCCACGCCGAGCTGGGTCAGCATGAAGGCGTAATCGAACGCAATCTCCTTCAGCGCATCATAGCGGCCTGACGAGCCTCCATGCCCGGCGGCCATGTTGGTCTTGAGCAGCAGCGGATTGGAATCCGTCTTCAGCGTGCGCAGCTTGGCCACATATTTGGCAGGCTCCCAGTACATCACCTGGCTGTCGTTAAAGCTGGTCTTCACCAGGATTGCCGGATACGCGCCGCGCTTCAAGTTGTCATACGGCGAATACTGCAGCATGTAGTCGTAGGCCGGCTTCTGGTTGGGATTGCCCCATTCTTCATACTCCGGCACGGTCAGCGGCAGTGAGGCGTCGAGCATGGTGTTCATCACGTCGACAAACGGCACGTGCGACACCACCGCGCGATACAGGTCAGGACGCAGGTTGGTGACCGCGCCCATCAGCAGCCCGCCCA
>JAJPJZ010000320.1 GCA_021323935.1 Terriglobia bacterium
ACCGGCAACTCGGCAGCCAGGTCACGCAGGTCAGCGGCCGACATCGCGGTCAACTCCTCAAATTGCGCCTTGACCAGCAGATTGCCTTTGCGAAACAGGACGGCGTGCCTGAGTGAAACTGCCTCATCGCCAACGTCTTCTTTGATGGCGTCAGCCTGGAGATAAAAGCTGTAGGCGCCATAGGCGCCGCCGGCGTCGGCAAAGCGCAAGACGTTCAATTGGAGCTTTCGGCCGTCGCGGACGTAAGTGGCGGTTTGCTCATCGAAAAAGCCGAATTCCTTCAGCAGCGCGGCGTTTGAGGCGTCTGCCTGCGCGGCATTGCGGGTGCCGGAGGAAGCCGTTTGCTGCCAGCCTGAAAAATCATGGGGGAGCACGGCCGCGGCGGCGGATTGCGTGGGGCGAGAGGCCGGTTGAGCCGCAGCCACGGCCACGAGCACAAGGGTTGCTGCGCAGAGCGCCGCCGCAAACGAAATTCGTGAGAATCGGGACATCAAAGCAGGAAAGAAGCCAACCACTGACCATTAGACTACCGCGAGTGGTGCTGCGATTCCAGAACCGAAGCTAGTGCGGGGTGGTGGAAGGCGTGGCGGCCACGGCTGTTCCCGCAGGGCGGGGTGATGCGGCGGCCACTTTGACCCCGCTGAGGCTCGAAACGTACCGTGAAATGCCGCGATAGAGCGATTCGGCGATGCGCTGGCGATATTCAGGGGTGCGCAGGCGGCGTTCGTCGGCGGCGTTGCTGACGAATGAAATTTCAGCCAGGATGGACGGCATATGAGCGCCAATCAGCACGATGAAAGGCGCCTGCTTTACTCCGCGATTGCGAATGCCCGGCGACCTGGCAGCCTCGCCCGCCCACAAGGCGTGCTGCACGTCGGCCGCGAACTCGCGCGATTCGTCGAGTTTCTCCTTCAACGCAATGTTCTTCACCAGGTCCTGGAGTTCGTGCACGGTTTTTTGCGAGCTGGCGTTTTCGCGCGCGGCAACTTCAAGCGACTCAGCCGACGAGCTGAAATT
The DNA here is from genome assembly GCA_021323935.1 of Terriglobia bacterium. Taxonomy (GTDB): domain Bacteria; phylum Acidobacteriota; class Terriglobia; order Terriglobales; family Acidobacteriaceae; genus JAFAIN01. Next base: position 1,018 of record JAJPJZ010000320.1, read on the forward strand.
CAGGTAATAAGTCTCGACGCCGCGCGCCTCCGGATCGCCGGAAAAATTGGCGTGCACGGAAACGAACAGGTCAGCGCCGGCATGATTGGCGATATTCGTGCGCTCTTCAAGCGGAATGAAGGTGTCGTCGTCGCGGGTGTAAACCACTTCGGCGCCCATCTTCTGGTCGAGCAGCTTGCCGAGCCGCAGGGCGACATCGAGCACAAGGTCCTTTTCGCGATAGCCGGTGGGCCCGACGGCGCCGGTATCATGGCCGCCGTGGCCGGCATCGATGACGATGCGGCCAATTTTCAGGCCGAGCGCGCGGGTCAGCGAGCGTTCACCCATCGAGGTTGGCTGCGCTTCCCGCGTGCGAGCTGGGTCATCAGCGGCTGCTCTGCGGGCGAGGGTTGCCGGCTTGCCGGCTGGCGCGTCATGCGGCGCGGCCGTGTTGTGGAGGGCTTCTTCACCCCGCGCAGGATGCGGCGCTGCTGCTACCGGCGAAATAGTCCTGGCATCGGCCGGGCTTTCGCTGGCCGCGCTCGCCGGATGGCCCAGATTCATCGGCACCACAACCACCATGGCTTCGTCGCGGGCTGCCGGCCGGCCGCTCACCGGCGCTGCAGGCGTACTGCCGGGCTGGCCGTTGGGCAAGGCAAATGGTTGCGCCACGATTCCGCGCGAGGGCTGCTTCTGCTGGGCGGTCATGACGGGAGGGTGCTTGGGGCGCACCTCGACCATGATTCGCCATGGGTTCGGAAGCACGAACGGCGTGTAGTCGGCGGGAGCGGCGAGCTCGACCACCACGCGCGCCGTGCCGGGGCGGTAGGGCGCAACGCGAACGCGCTGCACCAGGCCGTCATTAATCTCGTAGCTCTTGGTCAGCGGCCCGGTAGCCGGCCGGGTGTCGCTCAGGTCAAAAAAGATCCGTTCAGGACCGGGAACTTCGCCAACCTCGTAATGAACTTCGCGGTCCACGTCGATGGCGATGCGCGTGTACTCGGCGGTGGACCAGTGACGGACACTCCTGATGGTGGCGCTTGCACCCGGCTGCGGAGCGCTGCTCTGCGCGTCGGGTTTCGGAGCGGCGGTGGCGGGCGCTTCGACCGTCGCCACTCGCGGCGGTGGCGTCGCGGCGGGAGCTGTGGTTACGGCTGCGGCTACCGGCGCCTTCGGCGGCGCTGGAGCATCAAGCGAGGCGAGCTTTCCCCGCGCCTGCGTCGCCTCTGCGGTGTCGGAATAATGCGCGATCAGGTCGCGGTAGGCTTCGCGGGCCGCCTCGCGGTCGTTCAACGCCTCGACTTCAATGTTGCCGATGGCCAGCAGGGATTCGGCATGATGCCGCGTTGCCGGATAGGCGCGCAGCAAAAAGCGATACTGCTTCACTGCCTGCTGCAGCACGGCAGCATCGTTGAAGCGATGCCCCATTTCTTCCGTGAGTTCGGCAACGGCGTAGGCGCTGGGGTCGGCGCGCAGGGAAGCCGGCGCAGCATGATAGACGCTGCGGTACGCTTCGATGACGCGGCTGTAATCGGCGCGCATGCGCATGGCAGGCGGCTTTGACTGCAGTGCGACGAACAACTGGCCGGCAGTCTCAAACAGGATGCGCGGGTCTTCTGGTTTCGATTCCGTCGCGGCGGCGTCCACTGCGGCGGCCGAGGGGCCGAGCAGGCAGCAGGCGAGGAAGAACGCCAACGCGGCGGCGCACGGGGCCGCAACGCATCGCGTTCTTGAGCTTTCTCGGC
>JAJPJZ010000261.1 GCA_021323935.1 Terriglobia bacterium
CACAGACCTGCTGAGTTACGAGAGGCTATGAGAAAAACACTGCTGCTCGCGGCATGGCTTTGTTGCCTGCAGGCCATGGCGCAATACACGCCGGCCGGCCGGCCGCACCAGATTGCCACTGTCGATATTTCACTTCACGACAATGCTCGCAGCCAAGACGTGCCGCTGCGGATCACGTTGCCGCAGGAGCAGGGCGTGTACCCGGTCATCCTGTTCTCGCACGGCGCAGGAGGCTCCGGGCACGGGTACGCGAGCATCTTGCAGTACTGGGCGTCGTATGGCTACGTGATCCTGCAGCCCACGTATGAAGATTCCCTTGAACTGCAGCGCAACTCTGGCGCCGCTTCGAGCGGCATGCGCGGCGTGATGCAGGAAGCGCACGATTCTGCGGTGTGGGTCAGCCGCATACGCGATGCCGAGCTGGTGCTGAACTCGCTGGCCAGGATCGAGCAGCTCGCCCCCGCGGTCAAAGGCAAGATGAATGCCGGCTCGATCGGCGCCGGCGGGCATTCACTGGGCACGCAAACCAGCTTGGCACTGGCGGGCGCAACGCTGACGCTTGTTCCCGGCGCGCAGCCAAAAAGCTCTGCCGACGGGCGAATCCGCGCGACGCTGCTGATGTCGGCACAGGGGCCGGGGCAAATGGGATTCACCGAGTGCTCCTGGGACAAGGTTCGCGTTCCGATGATGTCGATGACAGGATCGCGCGATCGCGGCGCGGAGATGCAGTCGCCGGAATGGAGAAAAGCAGCTTACGATCATGCGCCGGGGCCGGACAAGTTCCACGTGTTCATCGAGGGCGCGAGCCACTTTTCGTTCGCGGGCGACTCTGTCGGCCAGCGGCGGCCGCTGGCGCGTTTTCGCGCGGGAAAAGAACAGGAAATCGAGCGGCTCATCAACAGCATCAGCCTGGCGTTTTGGGACGCATATTTAAAGGGCGATGCCGCTGCGCGCAAAGTGCTGGAGCCGGCCAGCATGAAGGCGGCCGGCGGCGCCGTGACGCTCTATTCGAAGTAGGAACTCGTGCTAAACTCGCTTCCCATTCCATGAACTCACCGGCCACCGGGGTGCTTCCCGACATCACCCAAAGCCCGCTGTATAACCCTGACCTGGCGCCCGTTCCGGCGGAGCGCCGCACCTGGACAACTTACAACTACGCCGCCCTTTGGGTTTCGATGGCGCACTGCATTCCCACGTACATGCTGGCTTCAGGGCTGATTGGCGCGGGCATGAGCTGGCGGCAGGCGCTGCTCACGATTCTGCTGGGGAACACGATCGTGCTGGTCCCGATCCTGCTGAACTCGCATGCGGGAACGAAATACGGTATTCCGTTTCCGGTGTTTGCGCGGGCGTCATACGGAACCATCGGCTCGAATGTGGCGGCGCTGATGCGGGCGCTGGTGGCGTGCGGGTGGTTCGGCATCCAGGCGTGGATTGGCGGGCAGGCGCTGAACGTTCTGTTTCGCTCCATCTGGCATGGCTGGCCGGCAGCGATTCCGGGCAGCTTTGGCGGACACGCCCCGGCGGAGTGGATTGCGTTCCTGCTGTTCTGGGGATTGAACATCGTGGTGGTGTATCGCGGCATGGACCTGCTGCGCGAGGTTGAGAACTGGGCGGCGCCTTTTGTGCTCATCATGACGGCGCTGCTGGTGTGGTGGGCAATCAGGAACGCGCACGGCCTGGGGCCGATTCTTGCGCAGCCCGGCAAATTCCGGAGCTGGCGCGAGTTCTGGCCGGTGTTTGTGCCTTCGCTCACGGCCATGATCGGCTTTTGGGCCACGCTCTCGCTGAACATGCCTGACTTTACCCGCTTCGGCCGCGGCCAGCGCGAGCAGGCCATTGGGCAGGTGGTTGCGCTGCCCACCACCATGACGGTGTTTGCGGCCATGGGCGTCATTATCACGAGCGCCAGCGCGATCATTTACGGCGCGCCCATCTGGGACCCGGTGGAGCTTGTGGGCAGGTTCACAGAACCGTGGATCGTAGCGATTTCAATGTTCACGGTGGTGGTGGCGACACTCTCAGTCAATATCGCCGCCAACGTGGTCTCACCGGCCAACGATTTTGCCAACGCGTTTCCGCGACTGATTACCTTCCGCCGCGGCGGCCTGATGACCGGCATCATCGGCCTGCTGATGCAGCCCTGGAAATTGCTGGCCGACCCTTCGGGCTATATTTTCAAATGGCTGCTGGGCTATTCCGGGGGCCTGGGCTCGATTGCCGGCGTGCTGATCGCCGATTACTGGCTGGTGCGGCGCCGCCAGTTGGCGGTAGACGATCTGTATTTGCGCGACGGCATCTACGGCGCGTGGAACGCGCCTGGTGTGATTGCGACCGTGCTGGGTTGCGCTGCCGCCTGGATCGGCCTCATCATCCAGCCGCTGCACATTCTTTATGACTATGCCTGGTTTGTGGGCTTTGGAGTGTCGTTCGTGACGTATGCCGCTGCGATGCAGCTCAAAAGGCCAGCCGGTCCGCCGCAACCTGCGTAAGTGAACGTCGGGATGAGTGAACGATGTAACAGGAGCTGATCGGGAGTCGTCGTGCCGCGGCTCCACTTCATCAATACTCGCGTTGCTTGCAGCCAGCCGGTATGATTTCCCGGCCGCTGCACAGGAGGATTGCCGTGTTACTACGCAGGCGCACACTTCTGCCGCTCGTGATTATGCTCGCCGCTGTCTCTGGTTTTGCGCAAAAGCCGGCCGCGCCGGAACAGGTGACGGTAATCCGCGCAGGCTCGCTGATTGATGGCATAAGCGACCAGCCGCGCGCTAACCAAGTGATCGTGATTCGCGGCAATCGC
>JAJPJZ010000116.1 GCA_021323935.1 Terriglobia bacterium
CGAAGAAGTCTTGGTGGCGCAGCAGATCCTGCAATCGCTCGGCATCCGCAATTTTTCACCGCAGGTCACGGCCTGCCCCGGCTGCGGCCGCACCACCAGCACCTTCTTCCAGGAACTCGCCGCACAGATCCAGGGCTACCTGCGCAAGCAGATGCCGGTTTGGCGCGAGGCCTACGCCGGCGTCGAGGCCATGTCGGTCGCGGTGATGGGATGCGTGGTCAACGGGCCGGGTGAATCGAAGCACGCCAACATCGGCATTTCTCTGCCCGGCACCTTCGAAGAGCCGGTAGCGCCGGTCTTCGTAGATGGGCGCAAGGTCACGACCCTGCGCGGCGATCACATTGCCGAAGAATTCATGACCATCCTGAACGATTACGTTGAGAGCCACTACGCGCCGCGGGCCGAACTGGCTACCCAGGCGTGAGGATTATTTCTCCACCAGCACCAGTTCGCCGTTTTCGATTCGCAAATCTTTAACAAAATCGGGCAGCTTGAGTTTTTCGCGGTTCTCAGGCTCCGCCAGTTTCTTGTCGAGCGCTGCCTGCACCAGCGAAATCGGCACCGGCATGGCCCCGATGTGGAAGCTGGTGGGCTGAAACGTCACGTAGCCATCGGCTGAGCCCAGCCGCCCGCTCATCGTTACAAACATCTGCTTGCCGTACACCTGGGCCGCAAACTGGCACCTGACTTCGTCGCCTTCAAAGACCACCTGCGTGTTTTGCACCGGCACCTGCTCAGGCCTGAGGCCGCCGGAATTCCCGGCGCCGGGATCGGCAGCGACTGCAGGCGTGACCGTGGGCGGAGCGTCGGTGGCGACGGCAGCACTGACTTCATCAGCGGTGAAGCGCACTTCCGTGTCCGAATCACCGCGCTGGTGCGCCTCTTCAAGCGACGCCAGCTTGCCGTCAAACGATTTCGCGTTTTCTGCCACCACCGCCGGCGCAGGCTGCGGCTGCGCCGAGAGCCTGGGCGGCGTCTTGATCAGCAGAAACAAGCCGATGGCGGTGGAAAGCAGCATCAGCCAGCGAAACACTTTGTAGGCCTTCTTCAGCGTGTCCATGGCGCATCGTTCAGAAGTGTCAAGCAGACAGAAGTGTCAAGCAGAACATAGGCTGAAGCCCTGAGGTAGGTTACGGTGGTGCTGGGCGGCGCCAACCGGCGGAGATTCAGGCATATAGCCAGCCGCCATTCTGCCGATTAAAATAGTCCCAGTGACTCCCATCCGCCTGCTGGCCATCGATATTGATGGCACGCTGCTCAATTCAAAATTTCAGCTCAGCGATGAAAATCGGGCTGCGCTCGGCCGCGCTCACCATGCCGGCGTCGAGATTGCGCTGGTCACCGGCCGCAGGCACAAGTTCGCGCTGCCGATTGCCGAGCAGATCGGCGTGCCCGTGCTGATGATCAGCTCCAACGGCGCAGTGACGCGCTCGCTCGCGGGTGAAACTTTTCATCGTGACCTGCTGCCGGCCGCCGTGGCCCGCCGCCTGTGCCGCGAGATGGCTGAATTCAGCCGCCACCTGGTCGTCACCTTCGATCATGACGAGCGCGGCTGCCTCGTGCTGGAATCCTTCGACAACTTTACCGGCTCGATTTTTGGCTGGATCGACAAGAACCGCGCCTTTATCGATTGCGTCAAGCCCATTGAGGACTGCCTCACCGCCGATCCCATCCAGGCCATGTTCTGCGGCGGCTTTGCGCCCATGCGCAATGTGCAGGCTGCGCTGCATTCGAGCGAGGTGGCGCGCGAGCTTACCATCCTTCGCACCGAGTATCCCGCGCGGGACCTGGCCATTGTTGACATCATGAACCGCGGCTGCTCTAAGGGCACGGCGGTGGCGCGCTGGGCCGCCAACCGCGGAATCAAGAGAACCGAAGTAATGGCCATTGGTGACAATCATAACGACCGCGAGATGCTTGAATTCGCCGGAACCCCCGTCATAATGGGCAATGCCTGCGAGGAACTCCGCGCTAACGGCTGGCACGTTACCTGTTCGCATGACGAGCATGGCGTGGCCAGGGCGATTGAGCAGTTTATTGGATGAAACCGGGCGAAGCTGCCTGCGCGCGGCATCGCTGCTGCAATCAAATTGAAACTCAACTTCACAATTCGCGCCCTGCTGGCGCTGCTGCTCGCCGCCCTGCCTGCCGCCGCGCAGTCCTATGACACGGTTTACATCGCGCACCTCACGAACGGCTTTTCCATCAGGCATCACCGCAGCGAAGTCGTGGGCGAGAACACCCGGCTCTACCTGGGGCGCGACGCCGCTTCCGGCTACGCCGAGCTGCCGAGCTCAGAGATCACCGGAATTGACGCGGAGCAGTTGCTCGAGGCTTCGCCGCCCGCCCCGCCAGCAAAGCCCGCAGCCCGGTCGATCCCAGAGCTGATTGCCGGCGCCGCCAGCACCACGCGCATCGATCCTGACTTCATCGCCAGCGTGATTCGGGCCGAAAGCGGATTCAATCCGCGGGCGCGCTCGCCGAAGGGTGCGCAGGGCCTCATGCAGCTGATGCCCGAAACTGCCGGCAAGCTGGGCGTCCGCAACCCCTACGATGCCGAAGCCAATATCAGGGGCGGCACTGAATACCTGCGCCGCCTGCTCCAGCAATATCACGGTGACGCGCAGAAGGCGCTGGCCGCCTACAATGCCGGCCCGCTGCGCGTTCAGCAATATGGCGGCGTTCCGCCCTATCGCGAAACCCACCGCTACGTCGCACGCGTCATTACTGACTACAACCGCAAAAAGCTCGCCGCCAAAGCTCCCGCCGTGCAGTCGCAAGCGGCGCAGGCAGCCGCGCCTGCCGCCGCAAATCCGCCGGGCCGCTGAGCCGTTTGACCCTGCCGCGCCACTCGTTTACTTTGGCTGATTAGCCGTTTCAATGCTTCCCCAGTGAGCTGATGCGACGCAAACGCCCCGTCCTTTTCGTTCTGCTGATCATTCTGTTGGCTGCGCTGGTTTATTGGCAGGTGCGCGCGTGGCGGCACTTTGACTGGCAAAAATTCCGGGACGGCGCAGAAGGAATCAATTACTGGCGGGTGCTGGTTGCGGTCGCGCTCATTTACCTGGCCGATGGCCTGCGCGCGCTGCGCTGGAAAATTTTCCTTCGCCCCACTCGCCCCGGCACTTCGTGGCTGAGCCTCATCGCTCCGCAATATATCGGCTTCACCGGCCTGGCGCTGCTCGGCCGCCCGGGCGAATTCATCCGGCCCTACCTCATTTCCAAGCGGGTCAACACCACCATGGCGCCCCAGGTCGCCATCTGGCTGGTCGAGCGCCTGTTCGATACCGCCGCCGTGGTATTGATGTTCACGGTTGACGTCTTCACTTCCCGATCGCTGCGCGACCTCGACCGCTATGAAGCGTGGCGGCACGTCGGCTATGTGGCGGCGCCGGTTGTGCTGCTGTTCTTCCTGGCAGTGTGGGCGCTGCGCGCGCGCGGGCCCGCAATCGCCGCGTGGGCATGCCGGCGCGCCTCGCAATCTCGGCCGAGTTCGGCTCCAGCATCGAGAAAAAGCTGCGTTCGCTGAGTGACGGCCTGCACACCGTCAAAGACGTCGGCTCGCTGGCGCAGCTCAGCGTAATCTCGCTGCTCATCTGGCTGCTGGTGGCGCTCGCCTACCGCTACGTCACTCATGCTTTCCCGCTCTACACTGACCTGCCGACACTGAATTTCGCTGAAGTTGTGCTGCTTATGTTCGTCTCGGTTGCAGGCGGCGTAATCACGCTGCCCGTGGTCGGCGGCGGCTCGCAACTGGCCACCATCGCCGTCCTGAGCCAGACCTTCGGCTACGCCGATACTCCTGAGCTCGCCGTGGCCTGCGGCATGCTGCTGTGGCTCGTGACCTTCATGTCCATCATTCCCGGCGGCCTGGTCCTGGCCCGCCGCGAGCATGTTTCCTTGCGGCGGCTGGAGAGCGAAGCCGGGCAGGAAGCCAAAACCGAAGACGCATCCGGACCCGCCCTGCCGCTGCCCTGATTCGGCGCTCCGCCACCGCCTGATAAAATCACTGTTCCGCGATGAAATGTCCGTTTTGCAGCCACGAAAACGATAAAGTTGTGGATTCGCGCGAGAGTAAGGAAGGCGAATCGATTCGCCGCCGGCGCGAGTGCCTGCAGTGCGGCAAGCGCTACACCACCTATGAGCGCATCGACGAAGTGCCGTTCATGGTGGTGAAGAAAGATGGCCGCCGCGAGCGCTTCGACCGCCAGAAAGTCCTGAACGGCCTGATGCGCGCCTGCGAAAAGCGGCCGGTCTCGATCGGCAAGCTGGAGCAGATCGTCAACGAAGCCGAAACCTTTGTGGTGGATTCGCCTGACCGCGAGCGCACCACCAGCGAAATCGGCGAGCTCATCATGGACCGGCTCAAGAAGCTCGATAAAGTGGCTTACGTGCGCTTCGCTTCCGTGTACCTCGACTTTAAAGACGTCAAAGAGTTCATGTCGGAGTTGAATTCGCTGCTCAAGCCGCAGGAGGGCGCGCCTGACAAGGCGCCGGTCCGCAAACAGTAAGCCCAACCATGACCACGCACGCCATCACCCTCATCCCCGGCGACGGAATCGGCCACGAAGTCTCACGCGCAGTCGTGCGCATGGTTGAAGCTGCGGGCGCACGCACCGGCGTCAACTTCCAGTGGGAGGAGTTCCAGGCCGGCGCCGAGGCCTACGAGCGCTTCGGCCAGTACATTCCCGATGAACTGATTCACAGCATTGAGCGCACGCGCGTCGGCTTGAAAGGCCCCGTCACCACCCCCATCGGCGGCGGCTTCCAGAGCATCAACGTGGCGCTGCGCAAGCGCTTTGAGCTGTTTGCCAACTTCAGGCCCATTCGCAACCTGCCCGCGCTGCCCACGCGCTACCCTGAAGTCGATCTCATCATCGTGCGCGAGAACACGGAAGGCGAATATTCCGGCATCGAGCATGAAGTCGTCCCCGGCGTGGTCGAATCGCTGAAGATCATCACCGAGAAGGCTTCCACCCGCATCGCTCGCTTTGCCTTCGAATATGCCCGCAAGCATGCCCGCCACAAGATCCACGCCATCCACAAGGCCAACATCATGAAAATGTCAGACGGCCTTTTTCTGCGCTGCGCCCGCAACGTCAGCAAAGAATATCCGGAGGTGGTCTATGGCGAGCACATCGTCGATAACACCTGCATGCAACTGGTGATGAATCCCTACCAGTACGACATCCTGCTGCTCGAAAATCTCTACGGCGATATCATCAGCGATTTGTGCGCTGCGTTTGTCGGTGGGCTCGGCCTGGTGCCGGGAGCAAACATCGGCCTCGAATCGGCCATTTTTGAGGCAGTGCACGGCTCCGCGCCTGATATCGCGGGCAAGGACATTGCCAATCCCACGGCGCTGCTGCAATCTGCCGTGCTGATGTTGCGCCACATCAACGAAGCCGCTACCGCCGATTTACTTCACGCCGCGCTCGAGCGCGTCTATCGCGCCAAGCAGCACCTGACGCGCGACGTAGGCGGCAATGCATCCACCACCGAGTTCGCTGATTCCGTCATCGCCGAAATCGAAACATCACCCGCGCGCTGATTGCCTTCAGGCGGCTTTCTTTTCCTGGCTCCAGCCGGCAATTTCGCGTTCGATCAGCCGCTGGTGCGAGGCCCGCTCATCGGCGCGCTCCTGCGCCGCTCCAATCACCGCGTTCACCTCGCCGCCCACCAGGATGGCTATGCCGGTCACGTACAGCCACAGCATCAGGATGACGACCCCCGCCAGCGAGCCGTAAGTCTTGTTGTAGCTGTTGAAAAACGACAGGTACACCTTGATCCCGAACGACGCCGCCAGCCACAGCACCAGCCCAATGGCAGAGCCCGGCGAAACCCAGTGCCACTCCGGCGAATCAAGGTCCGGCCCGAAATAGTAAGTAAGCGCAAAGGCGCCGAACAGGAAAGCCAGCATCACCGGCCACTGGATCACCTTCCACGCCACTACGAAGGCGCCGCCCAGGCCTATATGCTCCGCCACCGCTTGCCCAATCTGCCCACCGTAAGTGGTGATCACGATGGCGACCAACATCAGGATCGACACCGCAATCGTAAGTCCGACCGCCGTGCCGCGGCTGCGTATGAAGTTGCGCCGCTCTTTTACCTCGTAGGCAACATTCAACATCTGCATCACCGAAACCATGCCGGCTGAAGCCGCCCACAGAGCGCCAATCAAGCTGAAGAATGCCTTGCCGCCTCCCGCCCCGTTCACCACCTCAGAGATCGTCTTCTGCACCAGCCCGCCTGCATCCGACGGCATGGCGCGCCCGAGCGCCGTCAGCAGGTTCTGCCGCAAAGCGCCTCCCGCGCCGGCAAAAAAGCCCAGCATCGTGAGCAGGAAAAGCAGCAGAGGGAACAAAGCCAGCAGGAAGTAATAGCTAAGCGCGGCCGAGCGCTCAAACACCTCGTCTTCCGTGATCTTTTGCCATGTCGCCTTGGCCAGGTCCACCGGCGTTAAGCCGCCCAATCCCCATAGTGACGCTCTTGCTGCCATCGCAACCTCTCATCAGCGCGAGCCGGCCAGTTGCCGCGCGTGCTGCTGCCGCGCGTCTGCTCTGCCTGTTTGTGTTCTTATTTACGGTAAAGATGAGGTGCGCGCTGGGGCGGTTGTGCGCCCCGGCGGGTATGCAGCGCCTGGTCGGCAGCTCAGCA
>JAJPJZ010000077.1 GCA_021323935.1 Terriglobia bacterium
GAGCGCGTGCACGGCGAAATTCCGCCTGACGGCATCGTGGTCGCGATGACGGGCCGCACTGCCGCTGACCGCAACGGCAACTTCCCGGCCTACTCGGCTGACGCTGTGGAGTTCCTTTCGACAGGGCGCCATGTGTTGGCGCTCGGCAGTGATGCTCCTGCGGCCATCCGCACCCGCGCTGCGGCCGAATCGCTGGCGAGGCTTGGCATCTATCAGCTCTCAGGCGTTGCCGGGCTGAACATGGTGCCTGAAGCGGGCGCGATCCTCATCGTCGCGCCAGCGCGCAGCGGCGGCGCAGCCGAAGGCGACGCGCGCATGTTCGCTCTGCTCCGCTAACTCGGCGCATAACCATCGTTGCCGGCCTTCTCGTCCCACTCTGAGACCACTCTGAGACAAAGTGTCGCAAATTGTCGTTTTGGACCGGAAGTTTGCGCCATTTTGTCATCCCATTTCGGGATTTGTTCCTGAATGTCCGAGTTTTTTCGGATTCTTCGCCGCCAAGTAGCTGATTCCGAACGTGGCGCACGAAGGTAACCACCAGAACCAACGTGGAAGTACAACTGCGCTCGGTTCTGCGGGAACCTGTGCACATGCCACTCCGGCCAAAAGCAAAGATCTTCATTGCCGCCATGGCGGTTGCCGCTCTGGGCTGTTTTGGCGTGGCCGCGCTGCATTGGCATTCTGACGACGCCCTGCACTTCCTTTGCTACCTGGCTGTGGCCATGCTGGCCTCAGCGTTGAAGGTCACGCTGCCCGGCATCGACGGCACCATGTCGGTGAACTTCCTGTTCATCCTGCTGGGCGTCATGGAAATGTCGTTTGCCGAGACGCTGTTGCTCGGCAGCGCGGCAGTGCTGGTGCAGTGCTACTGGAAGCCGGCCAAAAAGCTCAAGCCCGTACACATCATCTTCAATCTTTCGCAGTTGACGGTTGCGACCTCGGCGGCTTACGCGGTCTATCACTTCAGCGCTCGCACCATCTTTCACGGGCGCCAGCCGCTGGCCTTGATGACTTCAGCCATCGCCTACTTCGTGTTCAACACGATTGCGATGTCAACCGTCATCAGCCTCACCGAGCAGAAGCAGACGCGGCGCGTGTGGAAGGAATGCTACTTCTGGTCGTTCCCGTACTACCTGGTTGGCGCCGGCATCGCGGAAGCCGTGGGCCAGTTAGACCGGCTGATCGGCTGGCAGACCTCGCTGCTGGTCATGCCGGCGGTGTACGTCATCTATCGCTCTTATCGCCTCTACCTCGGCAAGCTGGAAACCGAAAAAAAGCACGTGGAAGACATGGCCGGGCTGCACTTGCGGACCATTGAAGCGCTGGCGCTGGCGATTGAAGCCAAAGACCACACCACGCACGACCACCTGCAGCGGGTGCGCGTCTATGCCATGGAGCTGGCCAATGAACTGGGCCTGAGCTATGAAGACAAGGAAGCATTGCGCGCCGCGGCGCTGCTGCACGATATCGGCAAGCTGGCGGTGCCGGAGCACATTATTTCCAAGCCCGGCAAGCTTACGCCGGAAGAATTCGAAAAGATGAAGATCCACCCCATCGTGGGCGCAGAAATTCTGGAGCAGGTGCAGTTTCCTTATCCTGTAGTGCCCATCGTCCGCTCCCACCATGAAAAATGGGATGGAACCGGCTACCCCGACGGGTTGAAAGGTGAAGAGATCCCGATCGGCGCGCGAATTCTTTCAGCCGTCGACTGCCTTGACGCGCTGGCCTCTGATCGCCAGTATCGCCGCGCGCTGCCGCTCGATAAGGCCATGGAGCACGTGGCCATCGAAGCGGGAAAATCGTTTGACCCGAAGGTGATTGCAGTTCTGCACCGGCGCTACGTTGAGCTGGAGCGCATGGCGACGCAGCAGCCGGCCGAAACCCGCGCCAAGCTTTCAACTGACGTTAAAGTTGAGCGCGGCGCCGCACCGGCCACCGGCTTTGCCGAGCGCGTCAGCACCATTCGCCCGGCGCTGCAGCCTGACTTCCTGACTTCAATTGCCGCCGCCCGCCTTGAAGCCCGCACGCTGTTCGAGCTCACGCACAACCTGGGCAACTCGCTGCGGCTGGATGAAACCCTGCTGATCCTGGCTGAGGGCGTGCGCAAAGTTGTGCCGCATGAGGCAGTCGCGATCTACCTGCTGCGCGACAAGAAGCTGGTCGCCGAGTTTGTGAGCGGCGAAAACTCGCGCCTGTTTTCAGCGCTTGAAATTCCGCTGGGCCAGGGGCTTTCCGGCTGGGTGGCGCAAAACCGCAAGCCCATCCTGAATGGCAACCCATCGGTTGAGCCGGGCTACCTGAACGATCCCACGAAATTCAGCACCCTGCGCAGCGCCGTCGCGGTGCCGCTAGAAGGTGCAACCGGCGTGCTTGGCGTGCTGGCGCTCTATGGAGCGATTCCCGATTCGTTCTCGACCGACCACTTGCGCGTCTTGCTGGCGATCAGCTCGAAGCTGGGCGTGGCCATTGAGAACGCGCTGAAATACCGGCTGGCCGAGACTTCCGCCACCACCGACTTCCTCACCGGCCTGCTCAATGCGCGCTCGCTGTTTCAGGAGCTCGATAACGAAATCAGCCGTTGCCGCCGTGAAAAGACTTCGCTGCAGTTGTTCGTTTGCGATCTCAACGGCTTCAAGGAAATCAACGACCGCTACGGCCACCTGGAAGGCAACAAGCTGCTGCGCGCATTCGCTGAGCGCCTGAAAGAAACCTGCCGCGGTTATGACTGCGTGGCGCGCATGGGCGGCGACGAGTTCGTGGTCGTCGCGCCCGGCCTGCCTACCCAGAACGCGACCGAGTTGGCGCACCGCATCCACGAGATCGCGCATGAAGCCGGCCAGTTGGTGAACGGCAGCAACTCGCTTTCCGTCAGCGTGGGTACGGCCTGCTTCCCGGCCGATGGTTCCACCGCCGAGGAACTGCTTACCGAAGCCGACCGCCGCATGTACGTCGCCAAGGAACAGCACTACGCCGGCAGCAACAGCAAGCCTCGTGACAAGGAACACAGCTATGCCTGATCGCGCGCCGCGGCTGCTGCGTAGCATCTGCCTGCGCCTGGTGACCATTGCTGCCGTCGTCCTGGTCGCAGGGCTGGCGTGCGCCACCATGGTGCGCTTTGCGCCTGGTTTCGGCGTCGACGAACGCGAGCTCGATCCGCGGCTGAGCGCGGAATCGATTGCTGCGCTGCGAAGCCAGAACGCCGGCGACGGCAACATCGGCCATTTTTACTGGCACTTTCTCGCTGGCCTGCTGCACGGCGACCTGGGCCAGGCGCGCACGTTTTCGCAGCCCATTGCGCAATTGATGAAAGATCGCGCGCCCGCAACTGCTCAAAACATCGGGTATGGATTGGCCCTCGCGTGGAGCATAACGCTGGCTGCGGCCTTTGCTGCTGCGGCGCTTCAGAACAAGGCAGCCGAGGTTCTTCTCTCAGCCGCCAGCATTGCACTGCTCTCGCTGCCTGCCGCGGTAGTGGCGTTGGTGGCCGTGATTGCGAGGAAGCCCGCAAGCATTGCCATCGCGCTGGCGCTGGTGCCGGTGCTCTATCGCTACAGCCGCAACGTGATTGCAAAAAATTGTGCTGAGCCGTGGATAGCCGCCGCGCGCGCTCGCGGCGTAAGTAAGGGGCGGATTCTGTTCTGCCACGTGCTGCCCGGGGCTTCGCCGCAGTTGGTGGCGCTGGCGGGAGTTTCGCTCAACATGGCGTTTGGCGCGGCTTTGCCCATTGAAGTGGTGGCCGATTCGCCGGGCCTTGGCCAGTTGGCCTGGCAGGCAGCCCTGGCCCGCGACTTGCCCCTGCTGGTGACGGTTACGGGCGTGGTCGCCACCATGACGCTGGTGGCCAATGCCTGCGCCGCAACCGTCAACGATGCATTGCGCATGGAGCACGCATGACTCGGCTGCAATTCATCTCCGTGCTGCTGCTGATCGTGACGTACAGCATCGCGCTGGGCGCCAAGCTGCTGGCGCCCGCTGATTATGCCGTGCAGTTTCGCGAGACGCCGAATCAGCCGCCTTCTGCGCAGTTCCTCCTCGGCACCGATGAGCTTGGCCGCGACCGACTGTCGCGCCTTTTTTACGCTTGCCAGACCTCGCTGCTGCTGGCGCCCGCCGCTGCCGCGCTTTCCACGCTGCTGGCGGCCATTGTCGGCACCGCTGCCGGTTACACAGGCGGCTGGTTTGAAAAGCTGACCATGGCCGGCGTTGATTTATTTCTCTCGTTGCCGTGGCTGTTTCTGATTATCACGGTGCGCGCCGTGCTGCCTTTGAACGTGGCGCCTGCGATTTCAGTGCTGGTGACGTTTGCGATTTTGGGCTGCCTGGGCTGGGCAGCTTCAGCGCGCGTCGTGTGTGCGGGAGTTCGCAACCTGCGCAGCTCCGGCTTCATGCTCAATGCCCGCGCGCTCGGATGCCGGCGTTCGCGCCTGCTTGCCATGCAGCTTGCGCCGAACGTCAAGCCGGTGTTGTGGGCGCAGTTTCTAGTTTCGATCCCGGTGTTCGTCCTCGCTGAGGCCAACCTCAGCATGCTGGGACTCGGAGTCGCCGAGCCGCTGCCGTCGCTCGGAGGGCTGATGCGCGAACTGGAAAACTTTTCAGGCCTAAGCGCGCAGCCGTGGCGACTGGCGCCGCTGGCGGTGCTGGTGGTGTGCGTCAGCGCGTTTCAGGTGCTTAGCCGTGGGCGTGAGGTTGAGGCATGAAGATCAAGATTTGTTTGCTGCTGCTGGCGCTGGCCATAACCGTGCCGGGCTTTGGCCAGGGTGAGCTGCGTTTCTGCCTCCACGCCGACCCGAAGACCTTCAATCCGCTGCTGGTGGATGATGACGCCTCCGAAGCCGTGCGCTACCTGACGGGAGGCGTCTTGGTGCGCCTGAATCGCCGCACCCAGCAGCTTGAGCCTGAGCTGGCCACCGCGTGGAAAGTTTCCCCTGACGGCCGGCGCATTGAGTTCACGCTGCGGCCGGGCATCAAGTTTTCTGACGGCACCCCTTTTGGCGCGGAAGACGTGGCCTTCACCATGAAGTCATTGATGGATCCGGAGCTGCATTCGCCCATCGGCGACGGCTTCCGTTCAGCCAACGGCGACATGCATTTTCAGATCCTGCCGAAGAACAGAATCGCCATTACGTTTCCGGCGCCGGTCGCCGGCCTCGATAAGCTGTTTGACCAGGTTTCAATGATGTCGGCGCACTCGCCAGAAAAAGAGCGCGCCGTGCTGGGGCCGTTTGTGGTGGCGGATTACAAGCCAGGCTCTTACGTCGAACTCAAGCGCAACCCGAACTACTGGAAAAAGGATTCCGCCGGGCGTCACCTGCCGTATCTCGACGCCGTGCGCCTCGATATTCAGCAGAACCGCGAAATCGAAGTCATGCGCTTCAAGCGCGGCGAGGTCCAGTTGATCAATTCGCTCGACGGCGAGTATTACGACCGGCTGCAGCCGCAGATGCGCTCCGAGCTGTTCGATTCCGGCCCTTCATTCGACTCTGAGCAGATGTGGTTCAACCAGTCGCCTGCTGCCAAGATTCCGGAGTATAAGCTCGCGTGGTTCCGCTCGACGCAGTTCCGGCAGGCAATTTCGTCGGCCATCAACCGGCAGGACCTGGTGCGGCTGGTGTTCAACAATCATGCCACCCCGGCCATCGGACCAATCTCACCGGCCAATAAATTCTGGTTCAATTCGAAGCTCAAGCCTCACGCCTACGATCAGTCCGCGGCCATACGCCTGCTAGTGAAAGCCGGCTTCCGCATGCAAGGCGGGGTGTTGCACGATGCGCAAGGCCACGCGGTGGAGTTTTCGATCATCACCAACGCCGGCAACCAGGCGCGCGAGCGCATGGCCGCCGTCATTCAGCAGGATCTTGCCGGCATCGGCATCAAGGTTGGCGTCGTCACGCTCGATTTTCCGTCGCTCATCGAGCGCATGACGCGCACGTTCAACTACGAAGCCTGCTTGCTCGGCTTGAACAACAACGGCCTCGATCCCAACGACCAGATGGCGGTTTGGCTCAGCTCCGGCGACAATCACCAGTGGAACCCGGCCCAGAAGAGCCCGGCGACCGCGTGGGAAGCGGAAGTCGATAAGCTGATGCGCGCGCAGGCCTCGGCCACTTCTGCCACCAAGCGCAAAGCCTTGTTCGATAAAGTGCAGGAAATCGCCTGGGAGCAGCAGCCGTTCATTTACCTGGTGCACAAGAACGCGCTGTCGGCGGTGTCAAAGGAAGTTCACGGCGCTGAACCCGTCGCACTGAGCCCGCAAACCTACTGGCAAATTGAAAAGCTGCGCGTCACGATCGAGAGGGCTTCGCGATAATGCAGAATTCGGCGCCATTGCTTTCGGCTTTGCTGAGCGCAACCTACGGCACGCGGCCGGTGCTGCGCGAGTGCGCCCTTGAAGTGCGGCGCGGCGAGATTCTAGGCCTGGCTGGCAGCAGCGGCTCAGGCAAGAGCACGCTCGCGCTCGCCTTGCTCAACTTGCTTGATCCGCGCACCACGCGCGTGAGCGGCCACGTGCATTTCAACGGCCGCGACCTGCTGACGCTTACCGATTCGGAGTTGCGCGCAATCCGCGGTCGCGAGGTTGCGCTGGTGCTGCAAAGCCCGGCAGCGGCCCTGAATCCCGCGCTGCGCATCGGCACGCAAATGCGTGAGGCATGGCGCGCGCACCAGAAATCTGACGGGGCTGACGCCGTCGCCGAAGCGCTCGCTGCCGTCAGCCTGCCTTCCGACTCGCAATTCCTGAAGCGCTATCCCTCGCAGATTTCTACCGGCCAGGGGCAGCGGGTGCTGATTGCCATGGCCATCCTGCATCGGCCGCAGTTGCTCATTGCTGATGAGCCCACCAGCGCACTCGATGCCATCACGCAAATTGAAGTGCTTGAGCTGCTGAGCAAGTGCAACCGCGAGTTCGGCTGCAGCGTGCTGCTCATCTCGCACGACTTGGGCGCGCTGGCCACCATCTGCAACCGCGTCGCGGTGCTGAGCGAAGGCTCGATCGTTGAATGCGGCACCGTTGACCACATCTTCCGCTCGCCCACGCACGCCTTCACGCGCCGCCTGACCGGCAGCGCGCTCGCATCGCTGCGCTCAGTCGATCTCGGGTGCGTACACGACAATCGAGCCTGAAATTATCAAAGCGCCAGCTCTCTATTCGGCGGGCGCCAGTTTCGTAACAACTGCGGCAACTTTATCCAGTATCTGGTTCCAGCCCTCCACTTGGCCACTATTTTTCGCGCTCTCCATCCGTTCATTTCCAATGAAGGTGAGTTTCGTGCGGCCATTCCCGAGGTCCTCAAAGATGGTTCCGTCGTATGCGCCCAGCCAGAGAGCCAAAGACGCTCTCTGGCTGCCATTCTTAGGCCAAGCCGATGGAAGTGGCTAGCTGGATTTGTGAAATAAGTCGGCGAGCTGCCGGATGCTGCCGGGAGCGGCATCCCCGATGGCAAAATACCGCAGTCCACCAGCCACCCAGGATTCGAAATGGAAAGAAAGCCGTGTATCCACGCGATCGTGGCTTGAGAAGGCGCGATCGAGTTCCGGCTGATTGAGGAATATAAAAA
>JAJPJZ010000010.1 GCA_021323935.1 Terriglobia bacterium
GCGCAACTAACGGCATCCAGCCTGCCCCAACTTGGAAGTCACGTAGGTTCCCAAAGCATGAAGATCGTGGTGGTTGAGTGGAAATTGAATAAACGGGCGCTGTTTATCCTGGCGCTGTTGTTGTGCGTCTTTCCGGCGGCAGCTTTCGCCAGTTGTGCGTCTCCCGCCAATGACATTGAACGGGAGAACTGCAAGGCCGGCACTCCTCAGAGCCAATGGGACTTGAACAGCGATGGCGCGGGCGATCCCACGATCCAGGGCTTTGCGACGGATATCAGCGTCAACGTCGGGCAAACCGTTTATTTCAAGATCAACACCAACGCCACTGCTTACACCATCGATATTTACCGCATGGGTTATTACGGTGGCAACGGCGCAAGACTCGTCGCCAGCATTAAGCCTTCGGCATCTCTGCCCCAGACTCAACCGCAGTGCGCCAGCAATGCTGCTATCGGCCTGGTCGATTGCGGCAATTGGGCAGTTTCAGCCTCGTGGCAAGTGCCTTCCGACGCCGTCTCGGGCATTTATTTTGCCCACCTGATTCGCACCGATACCGGCGGCGACAGCCACATCGTTTTTATCGTGCGTAACGATGCCAGCCATTCTGCAATTCTGTTCCAGACGGCCGACGAGAGCTGGCAAGCCTACAACGATTACGGCGGCCACAGCTTGTATGGACCGCAGGACCAGTTTGACCTTAACCAGCGCGCCTACGCGGTCAGCTACAACCGCCCGGTAGAAACCCGCGGTTTCAGCGATGAGGCCGCCACGTGGGTGTTCGGCGCCGAATACCCGATGGTTCGCTTCCTTGAAGCCAATGGATACGACGTCACGTATTTCACCGGCATCGATGCCGCTCGTTCCGGCAGCCTGATTCAGAACCACAGGCTGTATATGTCCACCGGCCACGACGAATACTGGTCGGGTCCGCACCGCGCCAACGTTGAAGCCGCGCGCGATGCCGGCGTCAACATGGCATTCTTCAGCGGCAATGAAGTGTTCTGGAAGACGCGCCTCGATAACAGCATCGATGGCAGCAACACGCCTAACCGGACGTTAGTTTGTTACAAGGAAACGCTCGCCGGCACGCCCATCGATCCGGAAGATCCGCCAACCTGGACGGGCACTTGGCGCGATGAGCGTTTCAGCCCGCCAGCCGACGGGGGCCGGCCCGAGAACTCGCTGACCGGCACATTGTTCATGGTCAACGGGCCCGCGTCCGATAATCCCGGCACTCTTACCATCAAGGTGCCGTATGCCGATGCGCAGATGCGCTTCTGGCGCGGCACCAGCGTTGCCGCCCTGGCCCCCGGCGCGACCGCCACTCTGCCTAAGGGCACTCTGGGTTACGAGTGGGACAGCGATATTGATAATGGCTTCCGGCCTGCGGGTCTCTTCGACCTCTCGACCACAACTTATAACTTGACTACGGATCTGCTGCTGGACCAGGGCGGCACGTATGGCGCCGGCTCGGCCACACATCATTTGACGATGTACAAGGCCAGCAGCGGCGCCATTGTTTTTGGCGCCGGCACCGTGCAGTGGTCCTGGGGCCTGGACAGCAATCACGACAACCCGTTCTTCTCACCGAATGCGGCGGCCAGTGTCGCGATGCAGCAGGCCACGGTCAACCTTTTTGCCGATATGGGCGTGCAGCCCGCCACTCTGCTGTCCAGCTTGACGGCAGCAACCGCCTCGACCGATACCACTCCGCCGAGCTCGACAATTACGTGGCCCACCAATGGCACTGCGATCGCCAGCGGCAGCCTCATCACCATGACCGGCACAGCCGCGGACAGCGGCGGCGGCCATGTGGGCGGCGTGGAAGTTTCAGTCGATGGAGGAAACTCATGGCACCCGGCCTCGGGCCGCGAAAGCTGGAGTTTCGCGTGGAAGCCCACCAGCATCGGCAGCTTTACATTGAAGAGCCGCGCAACCGATGACAGCGGCAACCTCGAAGCCAGCGTTGCAGGCTCCGCCGTCATTACCGTGAACCCACCCGACTGCCCCTGCAGCGATCTGCAGAGCTCGGCCAAGCCCGCCCAGGTTGACAGCGGCGATACGCGCAGCACCGAGGTTGGCGTGCGCTTCCGCGCCGATTTTGACGGCTACATCACCGGCATCCGTTTTTACAAAGCGAGCACCAACACCGGCACTCACGTGGGGAACCTGTGGAGCAACACCGGCACGTTGCTGGCAACCGCAACGTTTACGGGAGAGACTGCGTCGGGCTGGCAGCAGGTGAACTTCAGCACGCCGGTCCCGGTGGCTGCTAACACTACTTACGTGGCTTCGTATTTTGCGCCCGCCGGGCATTACTCCTACACCCTTTCAAATTTCGCAAACGCCGGCGTCGATGCTCCTCCACTGCACTTCCTGCAGGATGGTGTCGATGGCAGCAACGGGCTGTACAGCTACAATCCGGTAAGCACCTTCCCATCGTCTTCTTACAAATCGAGCAACTACTGGGTCGATGTGGTCTATGTTCCGGCGTCGTCGATGCCGGGCGCTCCGCCGGCGCTGCTGGTGAATCCATCGAGCTTGTCGTTCGCCGGCTTTACCGGCCAGGCGAATCCGCCTGCGCAGACGGTTACGGTTTATAACGAAGGCGACGGATCGCTGAATTGGACGGCCACCAGCAACGCAACCTGGCTGATTGCCACTCCTTCCGGCACCACGCCCGGTGCACTGACCATCTCGGTCGATACTTCGAGCCTGACGGCCGGCACCTACAGCGGCACGATCACAGTGAGTGCGTCTGGCGCCACCAACAACGCGCAGACGATCACGGTATCGCTCACCGTCACCAACCTGCTGCTGTTCTCAAATTTTGCCGATGGCACCATGAACGGCTGGGCATTCTCGCCGCTCGGCTTCGCTTCCAACTGGAGCGTGGCCAACAACGCTCTGCAGTACAACGGTGGCGGCCACACCCAGGTGTATGCGGGCGATTCATCGTGGACCGACTACACCCTGAACGTCGCGGTAAAGCTGGCGACGTTAAATGATTATCCCGGCGGCATTCGCGGACGCATGAACCCCGCCACCGGTGCGGGTTATGCGCTCTGGCTCTATCCCGCCGAAGGCCTGGTCAAGCTGTTCCGCAACTCGGCCTGGAACATCGATTCAGGCCTGACGCAGCTCGCGCAGGGCAACGTCAAGTTCGACGCCACCAACTTCCACAACGTTCAGTTGACCTTCCACGGCAGCCAGATCACCGTGAGCTTCGACGGCCAAAGCGTCATCAGCGTTTCGGATGCGACTTACGCTTCAGGCGCAATCGCGCTGGATGTTTCCAACCAGGTCATCAGCTTCACTAACGTCATGGTGACTTCGACCGTGGCCAACAATGCCACGCTGGCTCCGGCGGTTGGATCCATGAATTTCAGCGCGCTGTATGGTTCAAATCCCGCTGCCCAGGGACTACAGATCAACAGCACAGGCGGCCCGGTGTGGACGGCAGCGGCCAACGTGCCCTGGCTTTCAGCTTCGCCTGCGTACGGAACCGGCTCCTCAACGCAAGTTGCGGTTTCCTCGGCCGGCCTGGTACCCGGAACTTACAGTGGAACGCTTACCTTCTACGCGCTGGGAACCTCACGAGTGACGCAGACGGTGCAGGTCACGCTGAACGTCACTACGCCTCCACCGGCGCTCGGACTCTCGCCGCAATCGTTAACGTTCTTCGCGGTCGGCGGCCAGAGCGTGCCCTCGCAGCCGGTGACCGTGACCAACGCCGGCGGCTACGGCAGCTTCAGTTGGACTGCTTCATCGGATTCGAGC
>JAJPJZ010000276.1 GCA_021323935.1 Terriglobia bacterium
CACCCCGGCAATTTTCGCCCCCGGCATCACTCGGCGAAAAATGCGCGGCAGCTCTGCTGCGTACAGGTTCATGGCCGCGTATGAGGCCGGTTCGCTTGCCAGGCCGGCATCGCATCCGATGCGGCGCAGCGGCCCGATGCGCTGCAACAGGCTTTTCAGGGGCGCCGTCACCGCCAGTTGCAGCGGCTTGATTTCATCGAGCGTCGAAGGCTTGAAGGTTTCAATGTGCTCGGCCCATCCGCAAGTCGCGAGCTGGTGTTCATCCTCGGGGACCAGGGCGGCTGCGTGACCATCGCGGGTCGCAATGGCGATTGACGTCCCCACCACCGGCCAGTAACCGGTGAGCAGCAGGACGTTTGAAGGCAAGGCACACACCAGCGCATCGAGATTGGCGGCGCGCAGCGCGGCAGTAATGCGTGCGAGTCTTTCGCGGTCAGGACTCAAAGCGGAAAAGCCAAAGCCGAGTTGAAAACCAGTTCCTCAGGGCTCAAGCAACGGCAACCCAATTGCCTCATTCATGTTGCGCCGCAAAGGCGAAGTCTCGGTCACGATCACCTCGAGCGTGGGGTTCACGCGCCCTTCAAGAAAATGCCCGCCAATCACGCTGCCATCGCGCCTGCCCACGGCGCAGTGGACGTGAATCTTGGTTTCGCCGTTCCCGAGTTGCGCGATGTTGCCGAGAAATGACACCGCCTCCACCTGCTCGCCCACTTCGATCGGGTCGTAATGCTTGCGCTGCAGATCGTAAAAGGCAAGCTTGACGGCTGAGAACGCGCCGATGCCGGCAATCTGCGCGCCCCGGATGTTGTGCCGCTTTGCTGCCTCCAGCAGCAGGCTTGCGGCTTCATCACCGATATCGAAGATCACGGCAAAGCTGCGCGGCGATTCATTGATCTGGCGAATGCGCATGAGTTTCGACCGACAAAATCCTATCTTCCCGGGCCGCTCCGTTCGTTGCTCAATCTCTCGTTCGAGATTTTAGCCATAGGCCGAGGCCGGCGGCGGCAGCAACCGCGCCCAGCACGATTCCCGCTCGAATTTTCGAGCGCCTCACCGCAGCCTGATGCGGCGCGATGAACTCGCGCTCCGGCATCATGCCGTCAGGCCCATGCGGGCCGTGCTGGATGGCTGACTGGATCACTTCCGCGAGGTGCAGCGCGTGGCGATTCGTGGTCTGCTCAATTTGCTCGCGGCAACTGAAGCCATCGGCGACCACAAAGCTGCGCAGCCCGGCCTTTCGCACCGCCGGCAGCAGCGCGTGCTCGCCCACCGCGATCGAAACGTCATACTTGTCTTCTTCAAAGCCGAAAGAGCCGGCCATGCCGCAGCAGCCCGAGGGCAGAAAACGCGCATCGGTTTTCATCGCCTTCATCAGCTCTTCTTCGTCTTTGATCTTCATGATGGCTTTGTGGTGGCAGTGGCCGTGGACGATGGCCTCACGGCGCAGCGGCGGAGGGGTGTAGTGGGCCTTCTTGTGCAGGAATTCGCTGAGCAGAAACACCTGCTCCGTGACTTTATGCACGTCGTCGCGCTGCGGGAACAGGCCCTTGATTTCGTCGCGCAGCACGCTGGCGCAGCTCGGCTCCAGCACCACGATGGGCGTGCCCTCCGCAATCTGCGGCTTCAGAGTATCGAGAATGCGCAGCAGGTACTTTTTAGCAAGATCGAGGAAGCCGTAGTCATAGAGCGGCCGCCCGCAGCACAGGTACTGCGGCAGCACTTCCACCTTGTAGCCGGCGTGCTCCAGCACTTCAACCGCAGCCCGCGCGGTCTGCGGAAAAAAGTGATTATTAAACGTGTCGGCCCACAAAACCACCTTGGGGCGGCCCACGTTGCGCGGCTCGCGCTTGCGGAACCACGACTTGAACGTCTCCGGCGCGAACTGCGGAATCTGGCGCTGCATGGGCATTCCCACCGCCCACTTCATCAGCTCGCGAACCCCGGGCGTCGATGCGGCCAGGTTTACTACCCCCGGCATCAGCGCGGCAAACTGCGCCCATTTATCGATCAGGCCGAAGGCGTAAGCTGAGCGCGGCCGGATGCGGCCTTCCCAGTAGTGCGCCAGGAACTCGGCCTTGTAAGTCGCCATATCCACGTTGACCGGGCAATCGCCTTTGCAGCCTTTGCAGGAGAGGCAGAGATCGAGCGCGTCTTTCACCGCGTCGCTGCGCCACCCATCCGTGATCACTTCGCCCTGCAGCATCTCCCACAGCAGGTGGGCGCGGCCGCGCGTGGAGTGCTCTTCTTCCATCGTCACCATGTAGCTCGGGCACATAGTGCTGTTTTCGGCTTCGTCGCTGGAGTGCCGGCGGCATTCACCCACGCCCACGCAGCGTAACGTGGCATGCCAGAATTCGCCTTTATCGTCGGGCCACTGGAAGTGCGTCTTCGGCTTCCACAGTCGCTCAGGATAGGTGGCGCCCAGGCGCAGGTTCTCATCCACGCGATAGGGATCCACGATCTTGCCGGGGTTCATCTTGCCTTGCGGGTCCCAGATGGACTTGTACTCGCGGAAGGCTTCAATCAGCTCCGGCCCGAACATCTTGTAAAGGAATTCGGCCTTCGATTGCCCATCGCCGTGCTCGCCTGAAATTGATCCGCCGTAGTTGGTGACCAGCGTAGTTGCGTCGTCAAGGAAGGCGCGGAAGTTGCGGATGCCGGGATCGCTCATCAGGTCAAACGTAATGCGCGTGTGAATGCAGCCCATGCCGAAGTGGCCGTAGAGCGCGCCTTCGTAGCCATATTTTTCATACAGCTTGCACAAGTCGCGCAGATACGGACCGACCTTATCGGGCGCGACCGCCGAATCTTCCCAACCCTCCCACGTCACCGGCTCGCCCGGAACAAATGCGGTTGCACCGAGCCCCGATTCGCGCACCTTCCACACCGCTTTTTCGTCTTCCTGATCGTCGTACAGCTTGGCTTTGGGCGCGTTCGGCCGCGATTCCAGCTTGGCCATCAGCGCGCGCGCCTTGGCGTCGGCTTCCTGCTGGCTTTCGCCGCCGAACTGCACCAGCAGCCAGCCTTTGCCTTCAGGCAGGCGGTTTAAATATTCCTCGTGCAGGTGCTTCTTCTTGATGTTCTCAACCAGCAGGTTGTCGATGGCCTCAAAGCCCATCGGCTTCGATTCCAGGATTCCCGGAACCGCGTCGCCGGCGGTGTAGATATCGGGATAGCCCAGCACGACCAGCACCTGGTAGGGCGGGTTGTGCACCAGGTTCATGGTGGCTTCAAGAATCGTGACCAGGGTGCCTTCCGAGCCGACCAGCGCGCGCGCCAGGTTGAAATAGCCTTCACTGTTGGGAATGAGTTGATCGAGGTTGTAGCCGGAAACGCGCCGCGGAATCTTGGGATAGTTCTTCTCGATCAGCGGCGCATAACGGTCGCGCAGCGCTTTGAGCTTCGCAAAGATCTCACCTTTGCGCCCGCCCTGGTGAATGGCGGCGTCCATCTCGTTCACGTGCATCCATCCGGCGCGCATGCGCAGCCCGTCATAGGTAATGATTTCAAGCGAATCGGTGTTATCGACGGTCTTGCCCGCCATCTGCGCGTGTACGCCGCATGAGTTGTTGCCCAGCATGCCGCCAAACGTGCAATGCGTGTGCGTGGCCGGGTCGGGGCCAAACGTCATCTGCCGCGCGCCCGCGGCATTGCGCAGGTCGTCGCACACCGTGCCCGGCTGCACGGTTCCGAGCCGCCGGTCCCAGTCGATGTGCAGCACCTTGTTCAGGTACTTGGTCCAGTCAATCACGATGGCGGTGTTGCAGCACTGCCCGGCCAGCGACGTGCCGCCGCCGCGCGAGAGCACCGGCGCGCCAAACTCGCGGCAAATGGCGATGGTCTCCACTACG
The DNA here is from genome assembly GCA_021323935.1 of Terriglobia bacterium. GTDB lineage: Bacteria > Acidobacteriota > Terriglobia > Terriglobales > Acidobacteriaceae > JAFAIN01. Next base: position 3,852 of record JAJPJZ010000276.1, read on the forward strand.
TCATCGACCGAGCGCGGAATCACGGCGCCAATCGGCACCTGGCGGTAGTTGGAGCCATCCACGGCATACACGCTGCGGGTGCCGGCATCAAAGCGTACTTCCGCCCCCGTGCGGCGCTTCAATTCGGCTTCAATGGCGCGGGTTTGCGCGGGGTTTAGGGGCGAGCTGGTTTCATGAATGCGGCGCTGTTGTTCCGGTGCGCTCGGGATCACTCGTAAAGTGCTCATCGCGTCCTTTGTGCCTCGTGAAGGCTTCGTACGGTTCGTGCTCGCTGCTGGCGCCCGCGGCCGCCTGCGTTACGCGGCAAATCTGGCGGCATCAGCGCGCTTCAATTCGATTCCGATTCCCGGCCGCGACCAATCCGGGCGCAGTTCGCCCTTTCGCGCTTCGAGCGCGCCCTCAAACAGCATGCGCTCGATGCGCACATGGTCGTGGAAGTACTCAATATCGCGCGCGCAGCCCAGCGCGCACATGGGATGCGCGTGCAGCGAAGGCGCGGTGTGCGCCGAAAGGCGCAGCCCGAATGCCTCGCACACGGCCGCGACCTTCAGGAAGCCGGTGATGCCGGCACAGCGCGTGGCGTCAGCCTGCAGCACGTCAACCGCGCCGGCTTCGAGCATGCGGCGGAAATAAACCAGGTCGTAGCCGTATTCGCCCGCGGCAATGGCCATGCCGGCAGGGCCCTGGTCGCGAATCAGCCGCAAGCCTTCAAGATCGTCAGATGAAACCGGCTCCTCAAACCATGCCACGCCGAAGTCCTCGCGCAGCCGCCACGCCATCTGCAGCGCCTGCTTGCGCTCATAAGCCCCGTTGGCATCGACGTACAGTTCCACTCCATCGCCGATGGCCTTGCGCGCCGCCCGCACGCGCTCAGGATCGCGGGCCGCATCGCGCCCAATCTTCATCTTCACCTTGCGCGCGCCGTTCTTTTCCACCCAGCAGCGAAACTGCTCCGCCAGTTGCTTGTCGCTGTATGAAGTGAAGCCGCCGCTGCCGTAAATCGGAATGGCTTCGCGCACCTGCCCAAGCAGCGTCACCAGCGGCAGCCCCAGCAGCCGCGCTTTCAAGTCCCAAAGCGCCGAATCGACCGCGGCAATCGCCATCGAGCAGATGCCCGGCCGGCCAAGGTTGCGGATGGCGTGCACCATCGCCTGCCATGCGCCTGCGGGGCTCATGGCGTCGCGCTGCTCAACAATTTTTGCCAGCTTGCCGGTGATGAGGGTCGCCACCGCATCAGCGGCGTAGGTGTACCCGATACCGGTTTCGCCGCCGCCGGCGGCTTGCACCACCACCATAGTCGTCTTGTCCCACTCCAGCGTGCCGTCAGATTCCGGCGAACTTGTCGGGATGGTGTAAGCCGAGACGCCAATCTTCCCGATCGGCACGAACCCTGAAGTGCGTGGAAAAGCCATCCAGCAATACGATGTGCAGGACGCGTGAACCGTTTTCTTTGCGCTGCATCATCCAGGTTGCTGCCGGAAAGGCCCCGTTGCGAGCCGCTGCGGCCTCTGAAGCCGTGTCGGCAAGGGAAGGGTAATGATTGCGGCGCCTTAATGCGGGCGCGTATTGCCGCGCCTTACTGCCGAGCGCAGTGCTGTGGAGTGCTTGGCTGCTAGGCGCCTACTGCGGAGCGTACGTTCCGAAGTATCGCGTGAAGAAGTCCGTCGCCGTCAGCACAAACATGATGCCCAGCCAGAACAGCGAGGCGACGCCGACCACCTGCGTCACCTTTTCCGCATACTTCATGTGCATGAAGAACAGCGCGATGATCGTGGCCTTGGTGGCCGCAATCAGCACCGCAATCACGGCGCTCCACGCGCCCAGGTCAAGGTAAGACAACCCGAACGTGAGCGCCGTAAAGAACATGAGGAACGCCCAGATGATGTAGTACGTCTTGGTGGTGACTACGTGTTCTGCCATGAACTTTCTTTCGTCAAAAATGCCGGTGCGCAACCAGGTAAAGCATGGGGTACAGAAACACCCACACGATGTCCACAAAATGCCAGTACAGCCCCACGTTCTCAACCGGCGTGTGGTATTCCGGCGGGTAATGCCCGCGCCATGCGAAGAACGCAATCGTCAGCACCACCCCCGCCCCAATGATCAAGTGCACGGTGTGGATGCCGGTCATGATGAAGTACAGCGAAAAGAAAATTTGCGCGTGCCGCGGATCGCTGCTCTCGGGAAACTCGAAGCCGGGGCCGGGCACGTGGTGCTCCAGCCACTCCTGGTGATACTCAAACCCTTTGTTGACCAGAAACACGCAACCCAGCACCGCCGTCACGACCAGCAGGAGCGTAAGCAGCTTCCGCTTTCCCATTTGCGCCGCATGCACGGAAAGCGCCATGGTCAGCGAACTGCAAATCAGGATGAACGTGTTGGCCGTGCCGTACTTGATCAGCATGGCGCCGCTGGCTTCGGCGAACGCCTTGGGATAGATGCCGCGATAAATAAAGTACGCGGTGAACAGCGCGCCGAAAAACAGGATTTCGGTTGACAGGAAAATCCACATTCCCAGCGTGGCGCTCTCGCGCTGCTGGGCGAGGTCTTCGAATTGGAATGCTAGATAGCGGCTCGGCGGCACCGCCTCTGTCGTGCCGTGACTATGGTGCAACCGGCGCCTCCTCCGGATGCTCAGATCCGTAGTTGTAAGCCTCAGTAATCACGATCGGGGTCTCGGGCTCAAAGTTGTGCGTCGGCGGCGGTGAAGGCGTTTGCCACTCCAGACCGCTGGCGTTCCACGGGTTCGGCCCGGCGATGGGGCCATACCGCGCCGACCACGCAAAATAAATCAGCGGCAGCACGTAGCCGATTCCGAGGATTGATGCGCCCGCGCTCGAGAGCACGTGCAGCACCTGGAATTCCGGCGAATAAGCATGGTAGCGCCGCGGCATGCCCAGGTATCCCAGCAGGAACTGCGGGAAGAACGTGAGGTTAAAGCCCGCGAACGTTACCAGCGCGGCCAGCTTGGCCCAGCCTTCCGGATACATGCGCCCGCTGATCTTCGGCCACCAGAAGTGCATCGCCGCAAAGTAGCCCATCACCGCGCCGCCCACCATGATGTAGTGGAAGTGCGCCACGATGAAGTACGTGTCGGTCACGTGAACATCCACGC
>JAJPJZ010000001.1 GCA_021323935.1 Terriglobia bacterium
CCTGCGCTTTGCGCTCGCGCCTCCCTGAACCACCCCTCCTCCCTGTGATCTTTTTCCGATCTCCTATCCGGTGCTCCCTGAACCACCCCTCCTCCCTGTGATCTTTTCCTTGGCTCTCAAAACACAAATCGCGTCGCCGACCGCGGAAAGTCCTTCTCCCGCCACGCCAGCGCCACTTTCGGCACCGCGCGAAACAGCATCGTCTCCGGCATCACCATCAGCGGCATCTTGTATTTTGCCCGGCTCGCCTGGTCTACGCGCTTGCGGAAGGCTTCGTCCGAGGTGTCCGCCTCGCGCACCTCGCACTCCAGGATCACCACGTCGTCGCCGCTCTCCAGGTGAACCACGGCCCGCGGCATGCGCCCCAGGTTGCGCGCCTTCAGCGTCGCCCGCCCGGTGCCGAACAGCACCGCGCCGTCCATCCAGAACCCCCACACCGGCATGGCATGCGGACGCCCATCCGCACGCGTCGTCGTCACCCAGTAATTGCGCGCTTCCTCCAGCTTGCGGCACACCTCCGCCCACTTCATCGTGCCCTTCTCGCCCTTCTCAATGCCGTACATCTCGGGCATCAGCGGCCGCCCCACCCTGGGCTCCCCACCCACGCGCTCCCCGCCGGATCCGTTTTTTTCCTTCCTCCCCGATCCCTTTCTCCCCGCCGCCTTTGCCATCCTCTTGTGGTTCGCAGCCGTCATGTTCGCCTCCTCCCGCTATCGCAGCAGCTCTTGCTCGCGCCCCCAGTCTGAACCCTGATAATTGACTCCCGCAATCGCTTACGCGACAATATCTCCAGGCCCTTGCGCGAACTTTTCGCCCAACCCTTTGCGCGAAAATCTCGCCCAATCCAGCCTGACGGTTTTGCTTTGTTCTGCTTTTGGGTTTCGTTTTACATTGTGCGTTCTGTTAAAACCTCGAGTTCTGCCTTAACGTTTTGGTTCTAAACTGTGCGGTGTTACGTACGCCGGGGTTAGTGCCTAACGTGCAGTTCTTACGTACTCGGGTTACTTGCCTTAACGTTTTGTTTTAGATTGTGCGTTCTGTGAAAAACCTCGAGTTTTAACGTTTTGTTTTAGATTGTGCAGTGTGTGAAATTGTGGGCCTGTGGCGCAGCTGGGAGCGCGCTTCCATGGCATGGAAGAGGTCGTCGGTTCGATCCCGACCAGGTCCACCAAGATTTCGCCCCCAAGCGAAGGCAGTCCGCCGCACAGGCGTCCGGCAGTCGGGAAGAAGCTCCGCGGTGGGAAGACGACCCGACGCGGAGGCGAAAGCGATCTGTCGCATGGCGGGAAGACGATCTGTCGCGCAAGGCGGAGACGTCGCCTTGGAGGCTGAAGGCGAATTGCCGCGGAGGCGGGAAGGCGATCCGACGCTCTGTTCGTGGCAAGAGCATTATTTATCTCTCGTATTTCTCCATTTGTCTGTCCAGCTCTTATTCCATGCGTGTGTGCTCACCTCATAATTCCACGCCCGGCTGGCCGCTTTTAGTCGGCATTTAATCTCCACACTTTTGTTCAGGCATCCGGGGGACTTCGTCCTTTTGGTGGGCCGGGGGCTTCCAACATGATTGGGGAGGGGAATGCGCGCGGCGGAAAGAGAGGGCCGCGGGGAAGCGGGCGCGCGGCGGGGAAGTCGCCGGATAAGTTAACCTGACGCTATGGCGAATGCGTTTATTTGTGAAGGGGTGAGGACGCCGATCGGGCGGTATGGGGGAGCGCTGGCGCAGGTGCGAAGCGACGACCTGGCGGCGCATGCGATGGCGACGTTGTGCCGGCGTTTTCCGAATGCGGACTGGGAGCGGCTGGATGAAGTGATCCTGGGATGCACGAACCAGGCAGGCGAAGACAACCGCAACGTGGCGCGGATGGCGGCGCTGCTGGCGGGGCTGCCGGCGGCGGTGCCGGGGTTCACGGTGAACCGGCTGTGCGCGTCGGGGCTGCAGGCGGTGGCTTCAGCGGCGAACGCGATTGCGGCGGGAGAAATTGAGATTGCGATTGCCGGCGGGGTGGAAAGCATGAGCCGGGCGCCGCTGGTGATGCCGAAGGCGACGCAGGCATTTGCGCGCAATCCGGAGATTTACGACACCACGCTGGGCTGGCGGTTCGTGAATCCGGAGATGGAGAGGCGATACGGCACCGATTCCATGGGGCAGACGGCTGAGAACGTGGCGGAGCGATACGGGATTGAGCGGGAGGCGCAGGACGCGTTTGCGCTGCGCTCGCAACAGCGCACGGCGGCGGCCAAGGCCAGGGGATTTTTCAGCGACGAGATCGTGGCGGTGGCGACCAAGGCCAAGGCGGCAGGCAAGAACGCGGGCGGGGAGAAAAGTGTTTCTGAAGACGAGCATCCGCGGCCGGAGACGACGCTGGAGGGGCTGGCCAAGCTGGGCACGCCATTCAAGAAAGACGGCAGCGTAACGGCGGGGAATTCTTCAGGGATCAACGACGGCGCGTGCGCGATGTTTGTGGCGACGGAGGAGGCGGCGGCAAAGTTCGGGGTCACGCCGATGGCGCGAATTGTGGGCGCGGCGGCGGCAGGAGTTGAACCGAGCTACATGGGCATTGGTCCGCTGCCGGCGTCGCAGAAGCTGCTGGCGCGCCTGGGACTGAAGATCGATGACATCGATTTAGTGGAACTGAATGAGGCGTTCGCGGCGCAGGTGCTGGCGGTGACGCGCGGGCTGGGATTGCCGGACGACAGCGAGAAGGTGAACCCGAATGGTGGGGCGATCGCGCTGGGGCATCCGCTGGGGATGAGTGGAGCGCGGCTGGCGCTGACGGCTGCGCGCGAACTCAGGGCCGCGGGCAAGCGGCGCGCGCTGGTCACGATGTGCATTGGCGTGGGGCAGGGAATGGCGATGGTATTGGAGCGGGTTTAGGGCGGCCGCGCGGTCGATCAATGGGCCTACGAACAACGGTTGCAGTGGCACACCATCCAGCCGGGGAAACCGATGCAGAATGGGTACGTGGAAAGCTTCAACGGCCGCTTCCGCGATGAGTGCCTCAACGAGAACTGGTTCGGCGACCTGGCCGACGCGCGCGCGAAGATCGCCGACTGGAAGCAGGACTACAAAATCAGGGGAAGCGCCAATTTAGCAGACGAGTCGGCATCTGGGCCGTTCATTTTGTGTGGATTGTCCTCTGCTTGGTGCATTCCGCTCGGAATCTGTCGTGGTGCTGTGGTACAAAGCTTGCCAAGCACAAATGCCCGAAACGTATAAGGAATGGGATGGCGAGGAGTGGGAGGCGTATATCAACCGCCTTCTCCGGGTGCGTTACTCCGAACCTGGAGCTTACCAGCGAGTCCCGTCTACCCACGGTGGTGATTGGGGATTGGAAGGCTTCAGCAATGATGGAATCTGCTATCAGTGCTATGCCGCCGAACCACCCTACGATGTTGCCACTCTCTACGAGAAGCAGCGAGATAAGGTCACGGAGGATATCGGTAAATTCACAAAGAATGCAGCGCATTTGGCAAAGCTCTTCGGCACTCTGAAGATAAGGCGATGGCTGCTGGTGGTTCCTCGTTTCGACAGCAAGCATCTTGTAGAGCATTGTGCAAAGAAAGCCCAGGAGGTGCTGAAGAAGAACCTGTCCTATGTGTCACCTGAATTCACGCTTGGTGTGATCACCGATTCCGAATTTGAAATTGAAATACAGAAGCTAGCAGCGGTAGGGTTATATACCTACCACATCGAAACGGCGGAACCGAAGCAGGAAGCGGTCGCGACGTTCGCGTCGGCAAACGTCACACTACTCACGAACATTGTTGACAAAGCTCGGAAGCTAGCAAAGCTCGATACCTCATCCAAGGTTGAGCAGTTCACCGGCCGAATGTTGCGCCATTATTTGCGCGCGACTGACGCCGCAGATGAATTGCGACAGAGGGATCCCGACCAGTACGAGACGCTGTTGAGGACGCGCACCGATGTGGAAGAACGCGTGCGAGTGCGTTCTGAGGTGCAGGCCGGCGATGGCGGTACCGTTGTGCAGACGTTCGACGAGATAAAA
>JAJPJZ010000207.1 GCA_021323935.1 Terriglobia bacterium
ATCAGCGATGGCTCACAAATCGCCGGGATGGAGCTGCGCCAGTTGCCGGCACTGCGCGGTGTGTTCTGCACCCGCCAGGCAGCGCCAGGCAGCGAAGACTTCGGCGGGCTGCTCGCGCCGATTACGGCCCGCCTGCCGCATCCAGCGGCGGCCCCGGAGGAAACCATCGCGGCGCTTCCCTACTCCAGCGGGACCACCGGGCTGCCGAAGGGCGTGATGCTTTCGCACTCGAACCTGGTCACCAACGTGTACCAGTTCCTGGCGCCGGGCGAGCAAGGCACATTTACCGAGCAGGACACAGCGTTGTGCTTCCTGCCGCTGTATCACATTTACGGGCTGAATGTGGTGCTCAACCCCGTGCTGATGATCGGAGGAACGCTGGTGCTGATGCCGCGCTTCGATGCTGCGCGCTGCTGCGAACTCATTGCCACGGAAGGCGCCACCTTCCTGCCGCTGGTGCCGCCGGCGGTGAATGCATTGTGCCACGCCGCCGAGCAGGGAGTGTTTCCACGCGAGCACCGCGTGCGCTACGTGAAATGCGGCGCGGCGCCGCTGGCGCCTGAGCTGGCGCACCGCTTCACTGACCTGACGGGCGTTTTGCTGCGCCAGGGATACGGCATGACCGAAGCCTCACCGGTTACGCACATGGGTTTCCTGGAGCCTGAGCTGTACCGGCCGGATTCCATCGGCCAGCCGCTGGCCATGACCGAATGTCGCCTCGTCAATGAGAACGGCGAAGACGGAGAGGAAGGCGAGCTGGTGATGCGCGGCCCGCAGTTCATGCTGGGCTACTGGCGCGCTCCTGAAGCCACGGCTGAGGCGCTGCGCGAGGGCTGGTACTGGTCAGGCGACGTGGCGCGGCGCGATGCCCAGAACTTTTTCCAGATCGTGGACCGCCGCAAGGAGATGATCAAGTACAAGGGATTCGCCGTTGCGCCCGCTGAAGTTGAGGCGGTGTTGCTTGAGCATCCTGCGGTGCGCGATTGCGGCGTAGTGGGCCGCGGCGATAAGGCTGCGGGCGAAGTGCCGTGCGCGTTTGTGGTGTTGCGCGAAGCCACGCCCGAATCGGGCAAGCTTTCAGGCGAGCTTTGCGACTACGTGGCCGAGCGCCTGACCAGCTACAAGCAGCCGCGCGAAGTGCGTTTTGTGAATGCCATCCCGCGCAATCCGTCGGGAAAGATTCTGCGGCGCGAACTGCGCAACCTGCTATAGCGGCTGGCGGGGGTCGTCCTTCGGCTCGACTTTTTGTGGTGCCATGACCGCCGGATAGAGGCCCGGCTTGAACGCGCGTTTCACGGCGAACTGGCCCGTGGGCGTGCAATACGTTTCTTTCGTCAGCCTGGGCGCTTCGCCGTCGTGGCGCTCGAACACAAAGCTGTGAATGTAAGCGCAGGTCCTCACGGCCGGCCCGGCGCCGTCAAGATGGGCCGCGGGCTGCGAGGTAAGATTTGCTTGAGAGCCGGACGCAGGTGTTGCGGGCTGCGTCTGAGCGCAGGCTACGGCTGCCAGGCTGAAGAATGCGAGAACGAGAAGGGCTTTCATGGGATCCCCTCCTGCCGGTGATTATAGCTCCGCCAGTGCAGTGGGTGAGCGGCGGCAACGGGCGGGGCGAGGCCGCCCGAAATGCTAAAATAAGCAGATTACATGAGCAGTTCCAGCCTTCTAGAAGCTCCTGAACAGCCCACAGCTACAAAGACCAAAGTTGGTTTTGTGAGCCTCGGCTGCCCAAAGAACCTCGTGGATAGCGAGGTGATGATGGGCATGCTGGCGGGCGCCGGGGCTGAAATTACTTCGAGCGCCGAGGATGCCGACGTCATCGTGGTGAACACCTGTTCGTTTATTGAGTCGGCGCAGCAGGAATCGGTAAACGCCATCCTGGAGATGGCGCAGCACAAGCAGAGCGGCCGCGCACGAAAGCTGGTGGTTGCAGGCTGCCTGGTCGAGCGCTTCCGCAGCGAGATTCAGAGAGACATTCCCGAGGTGGACGCAGTCCTGGGCACGGGCGAACTGGAACACATTCTTGCCGCTGCCGGGCTCACTGCGCCGAGGAGCGCGCCAAACGGGCCATTCACCATCCTGAGCTCCAGGTCGGAAGGACTTGCGCGCGAGCGCGCCGGCCGCTTCTCGCGCGAGGAATGGCAGGGCGCGGTCGCGGACCTGCCGAATTATCTTTACGACGAAAACACGCCGCGGGTGCTGGCGACGCCGCACTACACCGCGTACATCAAAATTGCCGAAGGCTGCGATCACCCTTGCACGTTCTGCATCATTCCGCAGCTTCGCGGCAAGTTCCGCTCGCGGCGGTTCGAATCGGTGATTGCCGAGGCGGAGCGGCTGGCGCGGCAGGGCGTGCAGGAGATCACGCTGATTGGCCAGGACACGACCTGCTATGGCGAGGATTTCGGCCTGAAAGATGGCCTGGCGGCGCTGCTGGAGCGGCTGGGGCAACTGGAAGGCCTGCGCTGGGTGCGCTTCCTTTACGCCTATCCGAACAAGATCACGGGCCGGCTGCTGGATACGATTGCCGCGCAGCCCCGGGTGTGCAGCTACATGGACGTGCCGCTGCAGCACGCATCGCCGGCAGTGTTGAAGCGCATGAAGCGCGGCGCCGGCGCCGACATTTTCCTGGGTTCGATTGAGAAGATGCGGCGCACGATTCCCAGCCTGACGTTGCGCACTTCGTTCATCGTGGGCTTCCCCGGCGAAACCGAGCAGGATTTTGAACAGCTCTGCGACTTTGTGCGCGCGGCGGAATTCGATTGGCTGGGCGTATTTGGGTATTCCGACCAGGAAGGCGCGCAGTCGGCCGAGATGGCCGAGGGCGACAAAGTTGCGCCCCGCGAGATCGAACGCCGCCGCCAAAAGCTGATGCGCATCCAGCAGGCCATCAGCCGGCGCAAGAAGAAGGCGCTGATCGGCCGCGAATTCGACCTGCTGGTGGAAGGCCCTTCGGAGCAGACGCCGCTGCTGTGGGAAGGCCGCACCGAGATGCACGCGCCGGAGATCGACGGCAAAGTGCTGGTCAACGATTTTGGCGAGCGCGAGCGGCTCATCCCCGGCGAATTTGTGCGCTGCAAAATAACCGAAGCGCACGATTACGATCTGGTTGCGCAAATCGTCTAACCCACGCACGAGCCTGGCTGCCGCGGCCGGCAGAAACTTGCGCCGGCGGCAAACTTGGTGACTCCGCTGAACTAGAATCCCACCATGCGCATACTGCTCACTGGCGCCACCGGTTTTGTCGGCAGCCACATCCTGGAGAGGCTGGTCACCGACGGCCACCAGGTTCATGCGCTGGCGCGCGAGCCCATGAAGCTCGATCCGCCGCCCGGCCCCGGGCGCATGCAGGCTTTCCAGGGCGACGTGGTCACGGGTAAAGCGCTGCAGGAAGCTGCCGCCGGCTGCGACGCTGCCATCCACCTGGTCGGGATCATCATGGAAGTGGGCGGCGCGACGTTTGAGAAATCACATTACGTTGCGACCCAGAATGTGGTGAATGCGGCCACGCGCGCGGGCATACGACGCTTCGTGCAGATGTCGGCGCTCGGCGCACGCTCTGATGGCGTCAGCGGCTACCAGGTGACAAAGTGGAAGGCCGAAGAGGCGGTTCGCGCAAGCGGCCTGGAGTGGGTGATCCTGCGGCCCAGCATCATCTTTGGCCCGCGCGATGGCTTTGTGACGCAGATGCTGCAGGTGATGCGCTCAGCGCCGCTAGTGCGGCCGGTGGTCGGAACCGGCAAGTATCCGTTTCGCCCGGTGTACATTGCTGACGTGGTGGAATGCTTTGTGCAATCGCTGACCAACAATGAAGCCGTGGGGCAGACGATTGCCCTGGTGGGGCGCGACGAACTCACGCTCGACGAACTGCTGGCCAATCTGGCGCAGGAGGCGGGAATTCACAAGCCTGCGCTCCACATTCCATTTCCCGTGATGTACATGAATGCGCGGATCCTGGGCAAATTGCTGAAGCGGCCGCCGGTCACGACTGACCAGCTCCGCATGCTGCAGGAAGGCTCTACCGCCGACCCGGGGCCGATGAAGCGCATTTTCCACATTGAGCCGCTGGGCTTTCGCGAGGGCCTGAATCGGTATCTGCATCATCACGCGGCAGCCACTTAGCAGGGCGGAATTGGGCTGAAACGGGAAAAAGGCTGCCGCCGATCGCCTGCCAAACGCCTTAACCCCCGGCGTTGGGGGCCTAAGTGCAAACCCCTTCCCTTGCTCAGGTTTAAAGGCAGGATGCATTATGCAGACCACCGCATCTTCTGGCCGGCGGCAGGGTTGATAATCGTTGAGAGATGTTCAGGAACTCTGCATACAATGACTGAGCCCATGCAATTCAGGAGTCACGCCATGAAAGCGAAATTGTCGCTTTATTCGCCATTTGCGGCCCTGCTGGTCGCCGCGGCACTTGCCATCGGCTGCACGCACGCCCGCACCGATGCTGCCCTTGCCCAGGACGTGCAGCAGAAGCTTTTGCTCGACCAGGCAATCGGCACCAAGCAAATCCAGGTCGCCTCAGACCATGGCATCGTTACACTGGCCGGCACGGTTGCGAGCGAGGCGGAGCGCGATGCCGCCGCTGCCGACGCCGCGAAAGTCGATGGCGTCAAGACGGTGGTGAACAACTTGAGCACGGCGCCGGTGCAGGCGGCCGAAGCTGCTCCGGTTGCGCCCACGCAGCTTGAACCGCCGGCTCCGGAGCCGGTGCCGACGCGTTCCAGCCGGCGGCCCTCGGCGTATCGCGAGCGGACCTCCAGCCGCAACAGCAACAGCCCTCGCTCGCCGGTTTCCTCAGTGCCGAGCGGCGGCTTCGGCAATCCCGCAAGCTCCAGCAGCGAGATGGCGCAGAATAGCGCGCCGGCGCCGGCAGTAATGACTCCTCCGCCACCGCCTGTGCCCACGACGATTTCGGTGCCGGAAGGCACGGAATTGCAGGTCCGGCTGGATGAATCGATCTCATCGAACAAGAACCACTCCGGCGATACCTTCCATGGGTCGCTCGATCAACCGGTCGTGCTGAACGACGACACCGTGATTCCGGCGCACGCCGATGTCACCGGCCGCGTGGTCGAAGCCGTGGCGGCAAACCGGCTGACGGGCCAGCCCTCGCTGGCGATTGAGGTGACGCGCCTGAGCTACAACGGCCACACTTACAACGTGAGCAGCGACACCTACCGGCGCAGCGGCACCTCGCGCGGCAAGCGCAACGTTAAGACTGGCGCAGGCGGCGCAGCCCTGGGGGCGATCATTGGCGCGATCGCCGGCGGAGGCAAGGGCGCGGCCATCGGGGCGGCCACCGGCGCAGGCGCCGGCACCGCAGCCGGCGCGGCCACCGGATCTGACGACGTGAAGCTGGATTCAGAAAGCATCGTCAGCTTCCGCCTGCAGGCGCCGATCACCGTGACTCCGGCGAAGACCGCCATCCGCCGCGCTTCAGACAACACCGATGGCCCTCCGCCGCAATACCAGCAGGACGACCAGCCGCGCGATCAAGGCCAGAACCGCGACCAAGGCTTGCCCGGCGAATCCGGCTCCAGCGGCGACCGCCCAGTCCTGCGCCGCAACCCAAACTCGAATCCTCCGAATGAGCAATAACGTTCAGCCAGCAAGACGCTTAAGCCCCGGGTTGATCCGGGGCTTATCATTTCTGGCGCAGTACATCTCCCGTCCGAGGTCTTTTATGCGGCGGCGAACAATCGCAATCGCAGCAGCTCTGCTGGTGTCGCTCTTTGCGAGCGCAAAGAGCGA
>JAJPJZ010000033.1 GCA_021323935.1 Terriglobia bacterium
ACTCAGTCACGTGGGGCAACTCGGTTCTATGGGGCAGCTCGATTTGCTGGGGCGCGAACACGCAGCAGGGCTTGACTGTGCTGTGGGGATCTTCGGTACTCTGGGGCGCTTCAACCGGCCCTAACGGACTGAGCGTAGACCAGGGAGAAAATTAGGCTCACGTTTTCTGCATGCGAAACGGGCTGGCTTCGGCCAGCCCTGTTTTTTGCCATGCTGCTGCTGATCGGCCGCGAAGGATGCAAGCGGAGAGACGCAGCCCGCGCCATGAAATAATCGTCGCCGGAGAACGATGATGCCGATTGTGGAGCAGATCACCAAAGACATGACCGAGGCGATGAAAGCTCGCGAAGAGCTGCGCCTGAGCACGCTGCGCATGGTGAAGAGCGCGCTGAAGAACAAAGAGATCGATAAGCGCGCGCCGCTCGACGACAAAGAAGCAATGCAGGTGCTGAGCACTCTGATCAAGCAGCGCAAGGACTCGATCGAGCAGTTCACCAGGGGAGGCCGGCAGGAACTGGCCGACAAGGAAGCCGCCGAGATCAAGATCATCGAAAAATATTTGCCGCAATCGGCCAACGAAGAGCAGATCAATGAGACGGTGCGCGGCGTGATCGGCGAGTATCCGTCGCCGCCCGCTATGAAAGATATGGGCGGAGTGATGAAGGCGGTGATGGCGAAGTTCGCGGCGTCAAGCGTGCGAGTGGACGGAAAAGCCGTGAGCGAAGCGGTAAAGCGCGAGCTGGAGTCGCGCGGCGGGCGGTGATTTCCCGATGAAGCTGCAGGTTGCGTGGGTGAAGGCGGGCAAGGCGCGGTCGGCTGCCGCCGAGGAACTTGCGACCGAATACATCAAGCGCATCGACGGGTACGCGCACATCGAAGCGCACGAATTTAAAGCTGAAGCCGCGCTGCTCAAGGCAACAGAGAAGAGCGGGGCGAGGCTGGTGGCGCTGGATTCCCGCGGCCGCGAATTCAGCAGCGAGCAGTTCGCTGAATGGCTGCGAAAGCAGCGCGACTCCGGCGTTGAGCTCATGTTTGCGGTTGGCCCGGCCGATGGCTTCAGCGAAGAAGCCAGGCGCGCCGCGTTCGCTCAACTTTCACTGGGCAAGATGACGCTGCCGCATGACCTCGCGCGAGTTGTTCTGCTCGAGCAAATCTACCGCGCGTTCACCATCCTGGTGGGGCATCCTTACCATCTTGGGCATTGATGCTGATGGTATGGAGGCGCGCCGCTAAGCGCGATCGTGACGGGCCGCTTTCGGGTCGACGACGAATTTTTCTGCGGCGGCCAGGATTTCGCGCACGGCTTCGGCGGAAGCGGCTTCGGAGTAAACCCGCAACAGCGGCTCGGTTCCGGAGGCACGCAGCAGCACCCAGGCTTCGGCGCCGGCCACGCCGCCGGTGCTCCTGGCTGCGGGGACGTCGAGGAAGAGCTTGATGCCGTCGAGATCGGCCTTGCGCGTGATGTGGTATGGGCCGATGCGATCGGTGGAGGCGGCTGCGGCGCGGGTGATCGCCGATTGCTTCAGGTCATCGGTAATGTGCATGTCTTTGCGGCCGTAGTAGTGCGGCCCGTAAGTGGCCTGCAGGTATTCGACGAGCTGGCCCAGCGTCTTGCCGGATTCGGCCATGGCGTTGGCCAGCAGCAGCGAGTTCAAGATGCCGTCGCGTTCCGGCAGGTGGCGCGGAATGCCGATGCCTCCCGACTCTTCGCCGCCGATCAGCACTTCTTTTCCCGAGAGCACCACGTCGGCCACGTACTTGAAGCCGATGCCGTGCTCGATCAGTTCGCGCCCGTAGCGGGCGGCGATGCGGTCCAGCATTCCGGTGGTGTTGAAGGCGCGAGTGATTGCGCCCGGCCATTTCTTGTACTCCAGCAGCCACTGCAGCAGCACGGCATAGCATTTGTGCGCGTCCACGAAGGCGCCGCTTTCGGTCACCGCGCCGATGCGGTCAGCGTCGCCATCGGTGATGAAGCCGGCATGGCATTGCTCACGCACCACAGCTTGCTGCGCAGCGCTGACGTGAGGTTCGATGGGTTCGGGGTTGATGCCCGGGAACAGCGGGTTGACCTCGGCGCGAATCTGCACGTGGCGGATGTTGCGCCCGGCAAAAATTCCGCTCAGCACGTTGCGGCCGGCGCCGTACATGCAATCAATCAGGAAATTAAAGTTGGCGCGCGCGATCAAGTCGAGATCGGCAAACTGGGTGATGGCCGCGATGTAGTCGGGCTTGAAGTCAATCTCATCCACGCGGCCGCCCCGGGCGGTCGGAAGCGGCGCATCAAGCTCGGCTTCGATTTTCTTCATGATCGCCGGCGCGCCCGAGCCGCCGTAGCTGGCTTTGTACTTGATGCCGTTCCAGGTGTAGGGATTATGGCTTGACGTGACCATGACGCCGCCGGCCGCGCCCAGGTGCTTGACCGAGTAGCTGAGCGCGGGAGTTGGCGTGTAGTCGTTGGCCAGCCGCACCCAGAGCCCGGCGGAGGCGAGCGTTTCAGCGACCAGCTCGGCAAAGGCGCGCGAGCCAAAGCGTGTGTCATAGGCGACCAGCACGCCGCGCCGGGAGTCTTCATTCTTCAAGACGTAGTTGGCGATGGCCGCCGACACGCGCCGCACATTTACAAACGTGAAATCATCGGCGATGAGGCCGCGCCAGCCGTCGGTCCCAAACTTGATTTGATCAGGCATGGTAATCAATCAGGATAGTTGAGAAATGCCGAATTGCGGAAGCGCGACGCACCAGGGCCCGGGATGCAGCTTGCAGGTTGGTTTGCAGCCCGTGATTCAGGCAAAATGAAAATCGTGCAGGCAAAATGAAAATCGTGCAATCCGCCGCGGA
>JAJPJZ010000009.1 GCA_021323935.1 Terriglobia bacterium
GCCGGCAACATCGTGCAGTACAGCTTTGTGCCGGGCAGCATCACGACCGCATGCGGCGGGGTTTCCTGCGACCCACGCAATATCGGCTTCAATCCGATCATCAAGTCGCAACTGGCGCTGTACCCGGTCGGCAACAACGCCACTTTGGGCGATGGACTGAACACCACCGGCTACACCTTCGACGCGCCTACACCAATCTCGCAAAACCTGGCCGTACTGCGTCTCGATGGCCGCATCAACGACCGCTGGAACGCGTTTGCCACCTACCATTATTCGAAGACGGCGCGCGTCGGTACCGAGCAGTTCAGCATCATCAACAGCCAGGCGCCGGTCTCGACTGCCGGCGATCCTATTTATCCGCAGTACTTCACGGTTGAAGTCACTGGGCAGCTCTCGCCTACGTTCACCATGGTGAGCCACGGGTCGTACCTGCGAGATTGGTGGGGATGGAACCGCCAGGCGCCGTCGCCGCTGGTTTCCGGGACGCAGCAGGCCCTGGTCCTCGCCGGTGAAGGTTCCGGCACCAGCAACAGCACGTCGAAACTGATTGCCGACCCTGTCAACCTGGCGACGCAGTCGGCGCGCGGCCGCGTCTTTGACAGCCATAAGTGGTACTTCGGCGAAGACATGAACTGGCTGAAAGGCAAGCACCTGTTCCAGTTCGGAGCGTCGGGCTACATGAACAACGATTACTTCATGAAGACCGATAACTTCGCCGGCGGCCTCACGGCCGGCCCGCTGCTTTATTCGGAATCGACCGGCAACGGCAGCGGCCAGTTTGTGTCGATCAGCTCGGCCTATGAGCCGGCGACCTGCCCGACGAAGACTTCAGCAAATTGCCTGCAGTCATCTGACGTTCTGCGCTGGAACGAGCTTTACACCACCATGCTCGGCCTGGTGGACCGCAGCTCGCAGGTCATTACGCGCAATGGAACCTTCCAGCCCAACCCGGTCGGAACTCCCGCGTTTTCGCGCACCGGCATCAACGCGGTTGACACGTACTTCCAGGATGTCTGGCAGGTTAAGCCCGGGCTGAATGCGACGCTCGGCCTGAACTGGGGCGTGCAGCCCTCGCCCACCGAGGCCGACGGCAAGTATGACGTGCTGGTTTATGCCAACAACGGCCAGCCGGTGAATTACTGGGACTACCTGACGCAGCGCGCCAACTCGCTGAACAATGGCGTACAGCCGGGGCAAGCCTTCAATCCGCTGTTCGGCGTGACGCCGGTAAACTTCCTGCCGTCGCCTTACACCGGCCGGCTGCGGGTCACGAACTGGCATCAGTTTGCACCGCGCGTGGCGGTGGCCTGGGAAGTGCCGTGGCACAACCGTATCTTTGGCGATCATAAAACCGTGATCCGCGCCGGGTATGCCCTGGTGTGGGACCGCATGAGCGACATCAACCAGGTGTCGCTGCCGCTGACCACCGGAGGTTTGCTCGACGTTGACGCCTGCGGCGGCCCGGTGAAGTCGGGCGGTTCGCTGGTGTGCACGAATGCCGCCACCAATCCCAGCAATGCGTTCCGCATCGGGGTTGACGGCAACTCGGTGCCCGTGCCTGCGCCTACCAGTGAACCAATCCCGTTCGTCGCCAGCGGCACGGCGAAGCAGCCGTTCGGCTTGTTCATGCAGAGCGGGCTCGACCCGTTTGCTGTTCCGGCGCACGACCACAGCATCGATTTGACGGTGCAGCGCGAGCTGCCCGGCAAGTCGATCCTTGAGTTCGGTTACATCGGCCGGCTCAGCCGTAACCTGCCGCAGGACATCGCGCTGAACAACACCGATTACCTGATGAAGGACGCCGCCAGCGGCCAGACCTATGCGCAGGCGTTCGACGCCGTGGCGCAGGCCTTACGCAGCGGAGCGACCGCCGCCCAAGTGCCGGATGAACCGTTCTTCGACAACCAGATTGGCCTGCCGAAGTGCAACAGCCTCGGCTTTGCCAACTGCTCAGTCCTGCTGGCCAGCAAAGATAAGAGCGACCTGGTGAACGGCTCCATCAACAACCTCTCACTGAATGCGCTCAATATTTATGCGGCTACGCCCATCGACAATATCCAGTCGTTCCAGTCCTACGGCATCACCGATCGCGGCTTCTCCAACTACCAGGCCGGTTTCGTAAGCTGGAACAAGAGCTTCTCCAACGGCCTGCAATTCCAGGCGAACTGGACCTGGAGCCACGCCATCGGTAACCAGGGCGTTGACCAGCAGAGCGGATCTTCAGCCAACAGCCCTTACAACCTGTCGCTCGATAAATCTTCAGAGCCGTTCGATCGCCGCCACGTGGTGAACGTCTGGTGGTATTACCAGCTTCCATTCGGCAAGGGCCGCTTGTCGGCGCCGGCGTTCTTCGATCGCGTAATCGGAGGTTGGGGCGTCTCAGGAATCTTCACCTTCTCCACCGGCACTCCGATGCACATCGTGGCGAACGGCGACTACGGCGCTTACGAAAGCAACGGCACTGCAGCCATCTGCAGCACCAACCTCGGCGGGGCGGAAGGCATGTACAGCGGAGTCACCGGCGCAGGCGGCGTCGGCACCACAGGCAATCCGGCCACCGGCGGCACGGGGCTGAACCTGTTCGGCAATCCGCAGGCGGTGTACAGCTCGTGCTCGCGCCCACTGTTGAGCGTCAACCAGCAGATTCCGTTCGACGAACTTCGCGCCCTGCCGCGCTGGAACACGGATTTCTCCTTGCGCAAGGCAATCAGGATCACGGAGCGGCAGCGGGTTGAAGCGTCGGCCGATTTCCTGAA
>JAJPJZ010000097.1 GCA_021323935.1 Terriglobia bacterium
CCCTCGCGCGGTGGTGGCGCCCGCGCCTGAAGAACTCGATCGCGCGCTCGGCATCGTGAGCGTGGAAGCGCGGCGCGCCATTCCGCCCGCGCCGCAGGACGTGAAGGGCTGGAAGGCGCTGCAAGCGCCTGTTCGCGCTGCTGTAGCGCCACCTCCTTCAGACACGGCTCGCCCACTGAGCAACGACCCGTTGCGCGCAATAAACCCTAACGGCGTTGCCCCGGCGCCGCGCGATTCCGCGAGGATCCTGGCTGCGGTCGCGCTTCCGGCGACGCAGAGGATTGTGGTCGCGGCCGCGCCTGCAGACTTGCAAGGCCAGAATCACTCCGTGCTGCTGCCCGAGCCCATTGCTGTTGCGCCACCGGTTGCGGACGTGAGCCGCACATTTACCGGCGCTGCCCTGGCTGCCATCGTTCCCACTGCTGCGCCCCCCGCCAGCGCCGCCGTTACACCGCAAGCCGCAGCGACTGCAACTTCAGCACCCAACCCAGGCGCGGGGCGGATGGTGGCGCTTGCTCCTGATCCAGCGCAGCCCGAGGGTGCAATCGAAGTTCCGCGCGGAAGCCTGGCGGGATCGTTTGCCGCCTCGCCTGCCGGCCACGCGGGAGCAAGCGGCGCGCCGGCCACCGCGGCTGGTGCTACCGGCCCGGGTGGGCACGGGGTCGCTGCTGATGATCCATTGAGCGGCATTTCGATTTCCGGCACTGCCGCGGCGACCCCGTTGCCGGTAGTCGCCTCCGCCGCACCGCGCGCCTTGCCCGCGTTGCCGGCCGTCGATACTCTCGCGCCGCTGCGACGCTCGGCCGCCGCCGACCTCGCCCGCAATCCGGCTGCCTCCGCAGCGGGCGACTCAGACACAAGCGACCTCTTCCGCGCGCGACGCTCCTACTCCATGGCCGTCAACATGCCGAACCTGAGCTCGGTTTCCGGAAGCTGGATCATCCATTTTGCCGAGCTGAGGGGTGTTCCTGTATCTGCGCCGGGCCTGGTGCCGCCCGCCATGGTGCTGAAGGCCGACCCGGCCTATCCCAGCGACCTGATGCGTGACGGCGTGCAAGGCACCGTCGTACTGTACGCCGTGATTCATTCAGATGGTTCGGTGGGAAGCGTTCGTGTGATGGAAGGCGTGAACGAGCGGCTCGATCATTACGCCGAAGTCGCGCTCACCGAATGCCGCTTCAAGCCGGCGATGCGCAATGGCGCGCCGGTTGAGCTTGAGGCCGTGGTGCAGATTCCGTTCCGCTCGGAGCGCTCGCGCTAACGCGTGATGATCACACCGAAACCGCTGCCAGCTTGCCGGCTTCCTGCGATTCGGCCGCGGCCGGCGCGGTTCGCACTTCGTAGTACGGTGCGTCACTCCAGCCCAGCAGCGCCCCGGTCGCGCGGTCAAGCCGCGCCACGCGGCCTTCGCGCACCATGACTTCGCGAAAGCTTCCCTGGCCCAGCGGCACCACGCCGCTAAACAAGCGCGAAGCCGAGCGCGCCATGGTGCCGGTATCGCGCGTCTCCGCCAGCGCAATTTCTTCCTGCAGCTTCTTCATGCCCGCGGCGTTGAGGCAGATGCCGTCAACGTTGTAGCGCACCAGCTCTTCGCTGCCTTCAACCTTCGCGGCGTGTACCCGCGAGCCGCCCGGCGGACGCAGCTTCCCGCGCGCGCCTTTGCTGTTCGACGACAGCCGGTCGCTCTCATTCAGCGCCTTGGAAATCATGATGCGATTGTTGCCGTCCATCAAGTAAAGCGGCGCGCCGTCCTCGTAACAGATGCCGATGCCGAGCTCAAGCCGTGGCAAGCCGGTCTCGCGCAGGCGAACGTTGTACGCGCGGACGATTTCAAGGATCTCGCGCGCCAGCACGCAGGCGCGGCCCACCGCCAGCCGCGGCTGTCCGGCATGCTCAAAGATCGCCAGGATGACCGCATCGCCCTCAATGAACACCTTGGTAGCGCCGTATTTCGGCAGCAGCTTGGTGATGGGATCGTAAAAGTTAAGGCTGAAAAACGAAGCCGGGTTCAGCCCGCGATCCACCAGCCCCTGCGTCAGTGAAGTTGAATCACGAACGTCAGCTTTCAGGATCACGTGCGAGAGCACGCGCTTTTCGCCGCTCTCGCGCTCGTCATCGAGCAGGAACTCGTAGAGCGTGCCATTCACCGACGAAAGCTCGCGCAAGCGGTCGTTGCGAATCAGGTTCACGTTTTCCGCTGCGGCGTTCAGCACTTCGTAGCGCTTCAGGTCGCGGCCGAAGCGAAACAGGTCGAGCAGGAAGCGGCCGGCAATCTTCACCTGCTCGGCGTTGCCGGCGCGGTTGACGCGGTTGGCGGCCTCCACAAATGGCTGCGCATCGAGCCCGTGCTCAGCCATCAACTCCTGAATGCGGTAGCGCTCGCGCCGGTCGATGAGGCCATTCTTCAGTTGCTGCGGATTGAGCTGCGAGCCGTAGGCAGCCAGCAGCGGCGCCGTGGCGTAAGAAGCCAGGATGAGGCGCAGCGCATCTTCGCGCTGCAGCATCTTGCACCAGGTTTCCAGCACCTGCTGCTGCGCTTCGCCCTTGGGATATTCGAGGTCAGGCACGCCGCCGGCAACCATCTCCTGCGCGTTTTCAGGCGCGCAACTCATCGCTACCAGCGTGTCGCGGTCGCCCACGCCGGTAAGCTCGCGCATCAGATCGATCGCGACGTCGCGCATGCGCGATGGGCGGTCGGTATCGCGTTCGTAGTGCCCCATCATGCAGTAGTGCTCGGCCGTGATGAAGTCGTCCTGGCCGTTTTCGGTGAACAGCAGGCGGTTCAGCAAAATTTCATAGGGCTCGGGCGGCAGTTCGCCGAACATGGCGCGCCGCGTGCGCGCCAGCGTCTCCCGCTCGATATCGCGCAACACCTGGTAGAGCTCTTCGCCGCAGCGCCGCAACAGATTTCTCTTGCCGGCCTGCAGGCGGGCAAAGCGATCGCGCGCTTCGGCGCGGCGGATGGCGTCAACGTGGGGGCCGTCAAAGTGGGCCAGGCGCGCGCGGCAGCGCTCCACCAGCGCGGTAAACTGCGCCCCCATTTCGTGGCGAAGCATTTTTACCACCGCGATGCGCGCCAGCAAATCCACCGACGGGTTCTGCTCGTCTTTTGCCCGCTCCAGCGCGGCCACCAGCAGTTGCACCAGCGCGGCCTTAAAGTCGAGCGGCTCAGCCGGCTTCGGTCCCGTGCCGTTGCGCGGAAGCACTGAAGGCGGGCGCGAACCCTGCACGCGCTCTTCAGCCAGTTCGGCCATGTTCGAATGGCGCACCAGCACGCGGCCGATGAACGAACGCGCCAGGTCAATCAACCTGGAGCTGAGAACCACGTCGTAACGCACGTTATCGACGCCGGGGCGAAGCCCTTCAAGCGGCAGCGCCGGGCGGCACTGTACCAGCGAAAAGTGGCTGGCCAGGTCCGAGAGGGGCTTGCTTTCGCGATTGGATAAGCGACGAAACATGCGGCGAAAAGGCGGAGAAGCAGCACCCGGGGCAGGAACCCGGACAGTTTGCCGCCTGCCCGAACGTAACATGGGGCCATCAGGTCACCAAGGTTACGAACGGCAGTGCACCCGAGGAAAATGGCTGGATTGCGCCGGGAAAGCCGGGGCTAATCGAAGCGTTCATAGAGCACCGAGCGGCGCTCCCACCCCAACTCCTTGATCAGCAGGTCGCGGTTCAGGATCACCATCTCTTTCAGGCCGCAGATATATGCGTCAAGATCGGAGCGCCCTGCCGCCAGGGCACGCACATGCTCCTGCACGTACCCGCGCGCGCCACTCCAGCCTTCGCCGGCACGACTCAAAGTAGGAATGAAATGGAAATTCTGGTGTTCACGCGCCAGCGTTTGGAACTGGTCGGCGTAATAAATGTCCTGCTCGGTGCGATTGCCGAAAATCAACCAGAATTCGTGGCCGGCGTGGCGCTCGGCGCTGGCAAACAGCCATTCAATCATGGCGCGAATCGGCGCAATGCCGGTTCCGGTGGCCACAAAAATCGAGCTGCGCACCGGTTGCTTCATTACGAAGTAGCCATGCGGGCCGTGGAATTTCACCTCGCTGCCGCTTTCCAAATCGCAGAGGAAGTTCGAGAAAAAGCCGGTGTCAACCCGGTTGAGGCACAGGTCAAATCGGTTATCGCCGCGCGGGCCTGAGGCAATGGAATAGGCGCGCGTCAATTCGCGGCCCTCGTGCAGCGCCTTCATTGAAATGAACTGCCCGGCCTGGAAATCGAACCGCGGCACTTCAACAACCTGGAACGTGAGGTGGCTGGTGCGCTCCGATAAATGTCGCGAAGCGGCCAGGCGAGCGGTGTAAAGCTGGCGTTCCATCCCTCATGCCATCTTAAAGCAGGCGGTGTTCGCTACAATGTCCGCTTCCTTCCACGATGCGAATTGCAGTCGATACCGGCGGCACGTTTACCGATTGCGTCTTCGTGCGCGAGGGAAAGCTCCAGGTGCTGAAGGTCTTTTCCACGCCCGCCGATCCCGGCGAGGCGATCGTCAGTGCAATTCGCGAAATCGGCCCTCCTGCCGGCGCAGAAATTCGCCACGGCACCACCGTCGGCACCAACACGCTGCTTGAGCGCAAAGGCGCGCGCGTGGCATTCGTCACCACGGCCGGGTTTGAAGACACCATCGCGATCGGCCGGCAGGCGCGTTCGAACCTCTACAATTGGTTCCACACGCCTGCACCGCCGCTTGCTCCTGCAGAGTTGCGCTTCGGCGTTGCGGAGCGCGTCACTGCTGAAGGCGAAGTGCTGCGCGCCGCAGGCCCCGCAGAACTCCACCGGCTCGTAGAACAGGTGCGGGCCGCGCAGCCCCAATCGATTGCGGTGTCGCTGCTGTTCAGCTTCGCGAACGCTGAAAATGAACGCGCCGTTGGCGAGGCTCTGGCCGGGCTGGGAGTGCCGGTTTCGCTCTCATCCCAGATCCTGCCTGAATTCCGCGAGTACGAGCGTGCCTCAACCGTGGTCGTAAACGCTTACCTGGCGCCGCGCATGGGCCGCTACATCTCCGGGCTTGAGCAGCGCGCCACCGCCGAATTTCGCGGAGCCAGGCTGCTGGTCATGCAGTCTTCCGGCGGCATCGTTTCGGCCGCTACGGCAGCGCGCGAACCGGTGCGCACCGTGCTCTCCGGCCCCGCCGGAGGGGTGGTGGGCGCGTCGCACGTCGCGCGGCTCGCCGGCTTCGACCGCATCATCGCCTTCGACATGGGCGGTACATCGACTGACGTCTCCCTGGTCGATTGTGCCGGGCTGCGTACCACCAACGAAGCGGTGGTTTCAGATTTGCCCATCAGCGTGCCGATGCTCGACATCCACACCGTCGGCGCAGGCGGCGGATCGCTGGCGCACTTCGATTCCGCCGGCGTGCTGCACGTCGGGCCGCAATCTGCCGGCGCCGATCCCGGCCCGATCTGCTACGGCCGCGGCACCGAAACCACCGTCACGGATGCCAACCTGCTTCTCCATCGCCTCGACCCTGAGCACTTCCTGGGCGGGCAGGTCCGGCTCGACCACGCGCGCGCGGCGCAATACGCCGAAGCCTCGCGCGCACAGATGCCGACCGTCGTGGCGTTTGCCTCAGGCATTGTGCGGCTGGCCGAAGCCACCATGGAAAAGGCCATTCGTGTTATTTCCGTGGAGCGGGGCCACGATCCGCGCGAGTTCACCCTGGTTGCCTTCGGCGGGGCCGGCCCGCTGCATGCCTGCGCGCTGGCGCGGGCGCTCCGCATTCCGCGCGTTCTGGTGCCGCAGATGCCGGGCGCGCTTTCTGCGCTTGGAATCCTCATCTCTGACGTAGTGAAAGACTACTCACGCACCGTTATGCTTCCGCCGGATTCGGCTCAACTCGAGATTCACTTCCGCGACCTCGAAAAGCGCGCGCAGCGTGAATTTGCAAGCGAACGGCTTCGAGGCGCGGCCATGCGGTCGCTGGATTTCCGCTACGTGGGCCAGGGGTATGAATTGAATGTGGCCGCCGGAAAGCGCTCGCTGGCCGATTTCCACGCCGCGCACGAAAAGCGCTATGGCTACGCCGACGCTCGCCGGCCCGTAGAAGTGGTCAACGTGCGGCTCAGAATGATTGCCACGTCAGAGCCGGTCAAGTTCCACAAGGCCGCGCTTCAGCGCGGCAGCGGCAAGCAGGCGGTGGTGAAGCGAAGCAAAGTCCACTTCGAGGGCCGGCCGGTTGCAGCGGCGCTGTACGCGCGCGAGCAACTTCGACCGGGCGACGATTTCGCCGGCCCCGCAATCGTCGCTGAATACAGCGCGACGACGGTGATTCCGCCCGGCTGTAAAGCGCGCGTTGATGCCGGCAACAACCTCGTGATTGAGGTGCACCGATGAAGGGCAACTCGCAATCGCATCACGCCCGGCGTAGTTCTTCAGCGCAAGGCGCTCGCTCCGCAACCCCGCGTTCGGGCGATCTTGCTCGACCTGCGAAGTCGAAAAACCGCGGCAACGACAAAAAAGACGCGGTCGAGCTGGCTATTTTTGCCAGCGCCTTCCATTCCATCGCCGAAGAAATGGGCGCCACCCTGCGCCGCACGTCATTTTCGCCGAACATCAAGGAACGGCGCGATTATTCCTGCGCGGTGTTCGACGCCGCCGGCAACGTGATTGCCATGGGCGATCACATGCCGGTGCATTTGGGATCCATGCCGATGTCCGTCCAGACCGCAGTGAAGGCGCTGGATCTTGGACCCGGTGATGTCGCCATCCTCAACGATCCATACGGCGGCGGTACCCACCTTCCCGATATCACCATGGTCATGCCGGTGTATCTCGATGACGCAATGGGCCGCGGTCGGAACCCTCGCTCTCCAGCCCGGCCGTTCTTCTACGTGGCCTCGCGCGCGCACCACGCGGATGTTGGCGGCCGCTACCCGGGCTCTATGGGACCGTGCCGCGACATTTACCAGGAAGGCATTCGAATTCCGCCGGTGCGCATCATGAAGGGCGGCGAACTGCTGCGCGATGTTCTCGATCTTGTGCTCTACAACGTGCGCACGCCCGCTGAGCGCGAAGGCGACTTGACTGCCCAGATCGGCTCCTGCCGCATCGGCTGCGAGCGCCTGCGCGAAATTGTGGCCAAGTACGGGCGCAGCGTAGTCGGCAATTACATCGGCGAGCTGCTGAACTACTCCGAACGCCTGATGCGCGCGGAATTAAAAATCATGCCCGCGGGTGAATTTCGCGCTGAAGATTTTCTCGATAACGACGGCGTCCGCGACGAACCCATTGCCATTCGCGTGGCCCTCACGCTGGACCCACGCCGCGGGTCGGCTCGCGTTGATTTCAGTGGAAGCGACCCGCAATGCGGCGGCAGCATCAACGCGGTCTATGCCATTACCTACTCGGCGGTGTATTACGTGTTTCGCTGCCTGCTGCGTGAGGAGGCGCCCGCAACCGCCGGCATCATGCGGCCCATCGAGGTGATTGCGCCTGAGGGCACCATCGTGAACGCCCGCCCGCCGGGAGCGGTGGCCGGCGGCAACGTGGAAACTTCGCAACGCATTGTCGATGTGGTCATGCGCGCCCTGGCGCAAGCCGCGCCCGGCCGCGTGCCTGCCGCCAGTTCAGGCACCATGAACAACCTGACCATCGGCGGGCTGAATCCTGCCTCGCGCGGCGGCATGCCCTTCGCTTATTACGAGACCGTAGCGGGAGGCATGGGCGCACGGCCCAATTCCGACGGCCTTTCCGGCGTGCATACCCACATGACCAACTCGCTGAACACGCCCGTCGAGGCGCTGGAATACGCGTATCCATTTCGCGTGCGGCGCTACAGCTACCGCGCCGATTCCGGCGGCGCCGGCAAGTTCATGGGCGGCAATGGCTTGGTGCGCGAAATCGAGTTGCTCACCGACGCCCAGGTCACCGTGCTGGCTGATCGCCGCAAGCGAGGGCCCTATGGCCTCGAAGGCGGCAGCGCAGGAAAGCCCGGCCGTTCGGTGCTGCTCTCAGGCAATACCGAGCAGGAGTTGCCGGCCAAATGCAGCGTGGCGGCAAAAGCCGGCGATGTGGTCAGGATCGAAAGCCCGGGCGGCGGCGGATGGGGCAAAGCGCAGTAAAGGTCAGCGCTTCAGCAGGATGCCGATAACGAATGCGGCAATCGCACCGAGCAGCCACTCAACCCGCCAGATCTGTACGGCCTGCCAATCGAGCAGCGTGCTGGCAGTAAACACAAAGCCCACAACGCAGGCCGCAACCAGGCAAGCGATGCCGGCAATAAACGCCACCAGCGAAAGCGTGGGCAGCCCTAATGCGCCGCGGATGATGGCGATGTCAACGTAGCGGCTGAGGCTCCGGCTCGATCCGGCAGCGTGGCTGCGGTCGGCACCGCAAACGTAGCAGAAGCGCGCGCCCAGCGGGTAATCCGTCCCGCAGGAGTCGCAAACGTCCCCGGCAGCTTCCCCCTGCTCCGTAGCCACGGGTTTCCAGAATTCCTGGCTTGCGTCGTAATTACGAGCCATGTCAGCCATGGCACCCTCCACTCGGACGTTTGGAGAGGTAATGTGCAAGCCGGTGGCCAAACCGGTGAAGCTGGCAAGTGCAGTAATGTCAGCGGGTTACGTCGAATGTCTCGCAAAAGCGACTGGAGAGCAGAACGCAAGAATTGCCGTTCGCCCGCAAGAAATGCCGGGGCTTGCCCCGGCCGGCCTTAGCTTCGCCTCGGCATACGCACGATCTTGATGTTTGGCGTGGTCTTTTGCCAGAAGCTCAGAAGGATGAGGTCGGCGTGCTGGAACATCACGCGTTCCGGGCGACCCTTGCCGTCGGTGAAGATGTTCTTATCCAGCAGCTCGTAAAGCTCCTCAACGCTGATGCCCAGCGCGGCGGCGGCTTCTAAGTCGTTGTATGCGTCCTTCAGGGCGGCAGTGCTCTCGGTCATGGCGCAACTCGTTTCTCTGGGGTCCGGGGTTGCCGTCTCGACGGGGCCGGAGGGTCGTTCTGCGGGGGTAAGCAGTTTGTATCGCGGTTCCAGAGTTCCTGAAAATCAGGTAAACTCCCAAAAGCCTTCCTACATGAGACCTTACCGGCGCAGCAGTGCGGCCCGTTTCTGCCGAGCCGCTCTACTGTGTTCGCTTGTTATTCCCCTGGCTAGTAGCCGCGCACTAAACCCGGCCGCCTGCCTCGAACAGCAGGACGTGAAAGCCGCCTCCGATCCCGGCCCCAAAGCCCAAGCTGATGAGATCAAAGAGCTTACAGAGACCGGCCTGCAGCATTACTACAGCATGGAGTACGGCGAAGCCGAAAATGGCTTCCGCCAGGCGCTGGCTCTTGACCCCGATAACGCCGCCACTATCAACCACCTGCTAAACACGCTCCTTTTCGACCAGCTCAATCGGTCAGGCGCGCTCAACACCAGCCTGTATGCGAGCGACAAGTTCCTGGCGCTGAAAAAGCCCGCCAGTGTTGATGCGCGAGTGGCTGCCGAAATCAGGAAGCTGACCGAGCGCAGCCTCGAACTCAGCAATCAGCGCCTGGCGCGGCACCCTGACGATGAAGGCGCGCTCTACGATCGCGGCGTAACCCGCGGCCTTTACGCCACCTACGAGGCCCTGGTGGAGCATGCGTGGTTTTCGGCGCTGCGCAGCGCCGTGGGCGCGCGGCGCGACCACCAGCGCGTCATGACGCTTGACCCGGCGAACACGGATGCCCGGATGATTGTCGGCATGCACACCTACATTGCCGGCAGCCTTCCGTGGGCGGTAAAGGTGGGCGCTTCCATGATGGGGATGAGCGGAAACAAGGAGCGCGGTCTCGCGCTGCTGCAGCAGGCCGCCGACGGCAACGGCGGATCCAGCGTCGATGCCAGGATTGCGCTGGCGCTGTTCCTGCGCCGCGAGCAACGCTATGAGCAGGCGCTCGCCACCGTGCGCTGGCTCACCTCGGCTTTTCCGAAGAATTTCCTCTTCGCGCTGGAACAGGCGAACCTGCTGAAGGACATGGGCCGCAACCAGGAAGCCGTGGATTCCTTCGAGGGGTTGTTGAGCCAGGCACACGAGGGCCGCTTTCACGATCCGCGTCTGGAATTCGCGTATTACGGGCTGGGAGAGATGCTGCGCGGCCGGCACCAGTACGGCGACGCTGCCAATGCGTTTGATGACGCGCTGAAGTTGCCGCGGCTGGATGGCGATATCCGGCAGCGCTGCGCACTTTCAGCCGGGGAGATGCACGACCTGATGAACGATCGGGCTGACGCACTGAAGGAATACCAGCTTGCGCTCGCCGGCGATGCCAGCACTCCTACGGCGCAACTGGCAAAGCGATACCTGCACGAGCCGTATCGCATGCAGTAATTCTCAAGCTGCTCACATCCGTCAAGATCCAGCCATGCCCTGGATGCACGGGCGTGAGTTCGGAGCGCAGCGTACAAACTGCACCGCCGCCGCAGCATCCGAAAAATCATGGCTACGAACCGCAACTGGAAGAAGCTGCTGCGCAAGCACAAGCAACTGCTCCTGCCCGCCGCATGCGACGCCCTGACGGCCAAGCTGATCGAGCAGGCCGGCTTCCCTGCCTACCAGATCGGAGGCTTCGCACTCGACGGCATGCGCTTCGGCTTCCCCGATATGGATGTAAACCGGCTCGGCGAAAAATCTACGGCGGTAGCCAACATCGTTCACGCCTGCAGCCTGCCGGTGCTGGTGGACTGCGATGACGGTTACGGCGACGAAAAGAACGTGACCCACACGGTGCACGTTTACGATTCGCTGGGCGCCGCTGCCATCTTCATGGAAGACCAGAAATCGCCCAAACGCTGCGGCCACATGGGCGGCAAGGAGGTCATTCCGGCAAAACAGTTCGTGTCGAAAATCAAGGCTGCGCTGGCGGCGCGCCGCAACAAAGACGAACTGTTCCTGCTGGCACGCACCGATGCCATCGAGCCTGAGGGGATTGAGTCAGCCTTGAAGCGTGCCGAACAATACCTGAAGGCCGGGGCCGACGGCATTTACTTTGACGGCGTTCAGAGTGAGGAGCAAATGCGGCGCATTGCCCGCGAATTCAAGGGCGAAGCCATGGCTACGACTATCCTGGAACGCGGCGGCAAAACTCCCTGGCTACCTCCGGAAGCGATGCTGGCGTATGGCTTCAACATGGTCTTGTATCCGGTTTCGCTGTTGTTCCGCCAGACGCGCGCGGTGCAGCGCGGCCTGGCCGACCTGCTGGCCGGAAAGCCGCTTCCAGAGCGGGATTCCGTCGATATGGCGGAGTTCGAAAAGATCGTGGATATCGCTTACTGGAAGGTGATTGAAGAAAAAGCCCTGCCCCTGCCGGAACGGCTGCGCCGCGGCGTCAACAAGGTTTTCCAGAAAGTCGCATGAGGCAGAAGCACGACATACCTCTCGTGCTTTAGTTTATTTCTGGCCGCCCGGTAGTTCGCAAACTACCCTGCGATGGTTTAGTCTTCTAGCTCGTAAGCATGAGCGTTTCGGTAAAGATCAATCGCGACAGCTCGCTGGTGTTGACCAGATTTTCAGGCCGCGTGACCGACGACGATGTTCGCCAGCAGATGTCGTTGATTGCCGCGGGCGCGCCCTATGACGGCAAGTTTTGCGCCATTACCGATTTCACCCACGTAGAGCGTTTCGACGTAACCACCGAAATGATACGCATGGTGGCAGCGCAGGCCTCGCCGCTGGCCGCCGCCAAGCGCGTCATCGTGGCGCCGGGCGAGCCTCAATTTGGCGTTTCGAGGATGTTCCAGGCGCTCAGCCACGTCACCCGCCCGGACATCACGGTGGTCCGCAGCATGGCTGAAGCCTGCTCCATCCTGAACCTTTCCCCGGATTCCCTCAGATAGCCGCATTCGGGCGTGTGCCGAAGCCCCGGCTTCGACTCGGGAGTTTGCCCGAGCGATTCCGGTTGCGCCCCGGAGTAAGATATTCGCTCTCCGGGAGGTCGTATGCTGCACCGCATCGCTATCGCTTCAATTTTCCTCCTTTGTCTTTCCACTGTGGCCGCGGCGCAAAAGCGCCCCATGACCATCGATGATGCGCTCAACATCAAGCGCGTCGGCAATGCCGTAATTTCGCCTGACGGCAAGTCAATCCTTTACACCGTTCAGCAATGGGACGCGGCGCAGCCCAAAGAAGCCAAAGACAAAGAGACCAACCCTGCCGATAAGCCGGCGAAAGACCCGGCAAAGCAATCAAAGAAAAGCAAGATGGAGCAGCACAGCCACGTCTGGATGGTCGCGGCC
>JAJPJZ010000403.1 GCA_021323935.1 Terriglobia bacterium
GTCGGCGCCGATTCCGAGCGCGCGGCCGAAAGCCTGCGCCAGCTTTATGCGCCGCTCACCAGCGGCAACTATTACCGCCGCAGCGACGCCGTGCCGGCAGCAGCGCACGGTGCAGCCCTGCCGCCGCCGCCGCTGCTGGTCACAAACTCCAAGAGCGCCGAGCTGATCAAGCACGCCTCGAACGCGTTCCTCGCCATGAAGATTTCGTTCATCAACGCGGTGGCCAACCTGTGCGAAGCAGTGGGAGCAGATGTGAGCGAGGTGAAGCAGGGCATGGGGCTCGATTCCAGAATCGGCACGCGCTTTCTTGAACCCGGCCTCGGCTATGGGGGCTCCTGCTTTCCCAAGGACCTGATGGCCTTCCGCGCCGTGGCCCAGGAACGCGGTTACGATTTCAGCCTGCTCACTGAAGTGATGAAGATCAACGAGGAACAGCGGCGCCTGTTCGTGAAAAAAGTGCGAACGGCGCTTTGGAACCTGCGCGGAAAGGCGCTCGGCGTCCTCGGCCTTGCGTTTAAGGGCGGGACCGACGACGTGCGCGAATCGCCCGCCATTGAAATCGTAAGGGCGCTGGTCAAGGAAGGCTGCGTCATCAGCGTTTACGATCCGGCTGCGATGGAGCGCGGGCGCGAAGTGCTGGGCGACGCGGTGCGCTACGCCGCAACCCCCGCCGAGGCTGCCGCCGGGGCCGACGCTTTGCTGATCCTGACGGACTGGCCCGAGTTTGCGCACCTGAAGCTGGCATCGCTTGCGGAAGTTATGAAGCATCCGCTGCTGATTGACGGCCGCAACCTCTATCGTCCTGCAGAAGCCGCCGCCGCGGGCTTTACTTACATGAGCATGGGCCGCCCGTTGGCCGAGCCGCAACCGAATTTCGCAAGCGCTGCGGCCGGCGCCGCTTCCGGTCCGCCCTCGCTCGGCACGGCCAGCCTGCAACCTACAGGCGCAGGGGAATAAGGCCAGAATGCGGGCGCTCGTGACCGGTGGCTCGGGATTTTTAGGCTCGCATCTGTGTGATGCGCTGCTTGCCGACGGCTACAACGTCATCGCGGTCGATAACCTGCTGACCGGGCGTGCCGAGAACGTTCGTCACCTGGCGAACGATGCCCGCTTTGAGCTGCAGCAGGCCGATATCATCAAGCCGTTTGACTTCGGCAAGGTCGATTACGTGTTTCATTTCGCTTCGCCCGCCAGCCCGGTGGACTACACCGAGTGGGGCATTGAGACGCTGCAGGTCGGCTCGCTCGGCACGTTCAACGCGCTTGATGCGGCGCAGCGTTACGGAGCGAAGTTCTTCTTCGCGTCTACTTCCGAGTGCTACGGCGATCCGCTGGAGCATCCGCAGCGTGAGACCTATTGGGGCAACGTGAACCCAATCGGGCCACGCTCGGTTTACGACGAAGGCAAGCGCTTCAGCGAAGCCGCCGTAATGGCCTACCACCGCTACCGCAAGCTCGATACCCACATCGTGCGAATCTTCAACACCTATGGGCCGCGCATGCAGATTAACGACGGCCGCGTGGTGCCCAACTTCATGAAGCAGGCCATTTGCGGGCAGGATTTAACCATCTACGGCGATGGCTCGCAGACGCGCAGCTTTTGCTATGTGGGCGACGAAATTGAAGGCATCATGCGCCTGGCCAGGTCGAGCGAGCACCTGCCGGTCAACATCGGCAACCCGCACGAGTTCACCATGCTGGAGTGCGCCCAGGTAGTGCTTCAGGTGACCGGCTCGAAAAGCAAGCTCCGGTTTGAGCCGCTTCCGCAAGATGATCCCAAACAGCGCCGGCCTGACATCACCAACGCCCGGGCACTGCTCGGCTGGGAGCCGAAAGTGACGTTAGAAGAAGGGCTGCGGCTCTCGCTCACTTACTTTAAGGAAGCTGTGCAGAAGCAGGCGGCTGCTCAAAGCGCCCTGCACGCGCGCTGAGGTTCCCGGCCCGCAAAACGCGATGCCCGCATGCCCGCCACTTACTTGGTAGCGTAGTAACCCGCTCTGGCCTGCACTTTGTAGTCGCCGTTTACCGGCTTGATCTGGATGCGGCGGAAGCTGCCGTCGCGCCGGGGATTGGTTGAGCTGTAGCCAATGTTGTACTGGGTGCGCAGCTCGCTTGAAATCTGGTCAAAAGCTTCCTTCAGCTTCTTCTCATTGTTGCCTACGTCAATCACGCGCCCGCCGGTCTCTTCGGCCAGCTTTCGCATTTCGCGGTCACCGTGATATCCCATGCCGAACCCGTAAAAATTGCGGTCGGCAATCAGCAGCACGTAGCACATGGCGTCGCTTTTATGGGCAGCTTCAATGGCGTCGCTGATGGTTTCGCGACTGCCCTGGTCCTGGCCGTCGGTCAGGATGATCATGGCCTTGCGGCCCACCTCATTGGCCAGTTTTTCATTCGAGGCGAGATAAACGGCATCGTAAAGCAGCGTGCCGCGCGGCGTGCTGCTTTGAGGAACCGGGCCCTGGCCGCCAAAGGGACCGGGAATGGGAGAATTTCCGCCGGCATTAATCTTGGTGCGCCGGAGCGCGTCGTTCAGGTCGGCGGTGGAGGCGGTGAAGTCCTGCAGCAGATCGACGTTTACGTCAAAGCTGATCACGAATGCCA
>JAJPJZ010000266.1 GCA_021323935.1 Terriglobia bacterium
AAAGGCCGATTCAGCCTTGAACACCAACTCGCCCGTCACCATCTCATCGAAAATCAGCCCGAAGGCATAAAGGTCGGCGCGATGATCCGTCGGCCCGCCTTCCACCTGCTCGGGCGCCATGTATTGCGGCGTGCCCACCACCTGGCCCGTCATGGTCATGTGGGTATCGGCTTCGGCCGATTTCGCCAGGCCAAAATCCATGACGTAGATGTGGTCGCTCGGATCGACCATGATGTTCTGCGGCTTCAGGTCGCGATGTACCACGCCTTCCGCGTGCGCCGCCTCCAGCGCCTCGAGAATCTGGTGGGCAAAACTCACGGCGCGCGCCAGCGGCAGGCGCCCGTCCTGCTGGATCACGCCGTGCAGATCCTGGCCTTCGATGTAGGCCATGGAGATGAACTTGACTCCGTTGGCGTCGCCCAGATCGTGTATGCGCAGGATGTTGCGGTGCGAAATCTTGCTGGCCAGCAGCAACTCCTGCTTGAAGCGCTGCACCGCGGCAGCATCGGGAATAAGCTCGGAGCGCAACAGCTTCAGCGCGACAATGCGGTCCAGCTCAAGGTCGCGCGCCTTGTAAACCGCGCCCATGCCGCCTTTGCCGAGCACCGAGAGAACTTCATACCGCGGGCCGAAGTTCGGCAGCCAGCCTGCGCTCGAAGGCTGTGCCCCGGCGGGAGTCGCGCCCATGCTGGTTCCCGTGGCGGCGCGCCCGGGCGCAGCCGAGGCCGCACTGAGCGGCGCCATGGTCGCACTGAATGGAGAGCTGCTGATCAGGGTTGCGTCGGGATCTAAAGGCGCCGGCGCCGGAGTGGCACCCTGCCTCAGCGAAGGATCGCTGTCGCTCACCGCCAGCGCGGGAGCCGCCGCCGCAGATGCCTTGGACCCGCCCATCGATCGCGGCACCAGCGTTGCCGTCGGATCAGGCTGCAGCTCGCGCCCGCATCGGCCGCAACGGCCGGCAGCAGGTTCATTTTCAAAATCGCATGAGGGGCAGGTCATATCCCGACCGGGGTGAGATAGCCCTGATTATGGCCTGAGATGCCCATTGCCGCAATGGTAAACCGAGCACCAAGAAACCGGGTACCGACGACCGCCGGCCGGGCGTGGCTCCGGTCCTATGCGCCGGCCCGCACTGCGGCCAGCCGTTCATACTCGGCGGCCGAATTGCCCGAAAGCAGCACCCACAGCGTGTAGATCCCGAGCGCCGTGCCAAACGGAATGGCCAGCGGCAGCGAGACGATTGCCAAAGCAATGATGAGCGGCCGTGCCCACAACTCGGCGCGCATCAGGCCCACGCCGGCTGCGATTCCCACCGCACCGGTGGCAAGCAGCACGATGGCGATGATGTGCAGTATGCCGCCCACGAAAAGCGGCGCGTTCGGAGGCACCCATCCCCCGCCGAAAACCCAGTCGCGCACGAAAAACAACACAACTCCGCCGAGCAGATGCATCAGCGAGTAGGCGATCCACAAAATCCCCAGCACCGAAAGGTGAGTTTCAAGGCGGCTGCGCTGCACGTACCGGCCGGCAACCGGAGCGCTGCAACGCGGGCAAATCGCCTGGTTGACCTGCAACTCGTTTCCGCAGTTATTGCAGAACATGACTACCTTCCTCGTAGGCTCGTTACAATGGATTCTACGGTCGAAACGCCGCATTTGTTCCCGAAGCTTTTGCCGCGGAATTGAATCAGATAACGTTCGCCCCCTGCTGTCCGGTGTGACGAAAGGAACGGATGCACCTCCAACTGCCCGAGATTATTGGCTTTGTCGCTGGCGTGGCCTGCGTGCTGCTGGGCATGTATGAAAAGGTTTGGAACTGGCCGGTCGGCATCGCCAGCAACGTGGCGCTGTTCATCCTGTTCCGGCGGAACGGAGTTTACGCAGCCTCGGGGCTCCAGCTTCTTTATGTCGCCATTGCGCTTTACGGCTGGTGGAACTGGGTTCGCGGCGGCGATGAGGGAGGCAAGCTTCGCATAACCCGCGCCGGCGCCTCGCATCGCCTGCTGCTGCTCGGTGCCGTCGGCGGCGGCGCCGTGGTGCTGCACTGGATCCTGGCGCGCTTTACCAACACCACGGTGGCATGGCCTGACGCGATCGGTACTTCGCTTCTGCTGGCGGCGCAATACTGCCTGAGCCGCAAGCTGCTGGAATGCTGGTATTTCTGGACCGTCGCCGACGTCATCTATATCGCCCTCTACCTCTCTAAAGGCCTGTACCTCACTCCGGGCCTCTATCTGTTCTTCCTGGGGATGTGCGTCCTCGGATTTTCGCGCTGGCGCCGCGAAGCCCACGGCAGCAACAACCTCGAGACCGCCCGCGCCCCCGCAAGTTGAAGCCCGCGCGTTGAGGCGGCTGAAACGGGAGCCAAATGCCATGCCGTGTGAACACTTCAGTGTCGAACTGGAAAGCTGGATCACCAGCGACGGCGAACTCTCCACGAGTTCGGGAGGCACGTAGAGAATTGCCGGTTCTGGAATCGTGAGTCCGATCGCGCGGCCAATTGAGCAGGCGAGCCACTCATTGGCGAGCACGCGGAGAGACTGTGGGTTATTCGCGAACTTGACCACGTAAGCGTTACCGTCACTTGCGATGAGCATGTGCGACTGCGCTCCTCCTCTCATGGCGCGAATGTGGCCTGTCGCAAT
>JAJPJZ010000362.1 GCA_021323935.1 Terriglobia bacterium
GACGGGCTCGCCCGTTACACTGGCCTGCCCAAGGACATCATCGACCAGAACAACCTGCGCATCGACGTTCAGACCTTCACCCACTGGCTGCTCGCCGATCAAAAGCTGCGCGTCGGCCGCCTCGATGGCCGCTACGCCGATCCTGACCCGCAGGGTTTCAATTCCCCCTTCAACTTCAGCGATCCGGCCAGCTCCGAAACCACTCCGCCGTTCACCATGGCCTTCTATGACTACATTCGCCGCGAGCTGAACTATCGCGTCGATATGCCGTACTACGTTTCAGGTCAGCAGTCCGGCGTCTTCAACTGGGGCCCGCCGACCGGCGGCGGCCGCTTCAACATCCTGGGCGATGGCTATCAGGACACCGCGGCTCCGCTGCGTGCTGCCATGACCCAGGACCCCTACCTCAAGGTGCTGGTCATGGAAGGCTATTACGACCTGGCCACGCCCTTCTTTGCCGCCGATTACACCATCGACCACATGGACCTGCCTGCCAAATACCGGCAGAACGTCTCCTTCACGCAGTACGAATCGGGCCACATGGTTTACATGGACGAAAAATCGCACGACAAGATGAAGCACGATTTTGTGAACTTCATCGAAGCCACCACCAAGAAGTAAGGCGCGCTGCCGTGGCGCGCCGGTTCACCAGCGGTCAGCTCCCTACTTGGGGGCTGGCCGCTTTTGATGTGCCCTGGCCTGCCATTGCGCACTCGCCAGAACCGCAGTATCGTTTTTCGAATGTCATCTGCCTGGAACTCGAGCCGGAGATGGTCGCAGGATGAGGCGATTGAGTACGCCAACCTCCTCGACCTGGCAAATGACGCCATCCTGGTCATCGACCTGCAAGGCGTCATTGAGTTCTGGAACCGGGGCGCTGAGCGGCTCTACGGCTACAGCAGCAGCGAGGCGCTCGACCAGAACGCGCACACCCTGCTCAAGACCGAGTTCCCCGTGCCGCTGGCTGAAATCGTCGGCTGGCTGCGCCGTTCGCGCGAGTGGAGCGGCGAGCTGATCCACACCACCAAGAGCGGCGAGCGCGTGGTGGTCAGCAGCCGCTGGAGCCCGCGCTACAACATGCAGGGCGAGCTCATCGGCACCTTTGAAATTAATCGCGATATCACCGAGCAGCGCGC
Source organism: Terriglobia bacterium (assembly GCA_021323935.1). Taxonomy (GTDB): domain Bacteria; phylum Acidobacteriota; class Terriglobia; order Terriglobales; family Acidobacteriaceae; genus JAFAIN01. The sequence goes on from JAJPJZ010000362.1 coordinate 1,137, forward strand.
CGCGCGTGAGGCCCTGGCCGCCGCCGAGCAGCGCCTGCAGCTCGCGCTTACCGCCGCAAAAACCTGGTGGTGGGAATACGATTTTGAAACCAGGCGCCTGTCGCGCTCACGCGACGTCAGCGAAGTCTATGGCCTGAAGCCGGGCTCGCTCCGCTCTGACGATTTTGCCCAGGCCCGCGCCCTGGTTCACGCCGAAGACCGCCACAAGCTCGATGAAATGCTCGCCGCCACCGCGCAGACCGCGGTCGAGCGTGAAGCTGAGTTTCGCATCATCCTGCCTGACGGCAGTTATCGCTGGGTGCTCTCGCGCGGCCGCCTGATTATGCAGGCCGGCCGGCCCGTCGTCGTAGGTGTTGCGGTCGACGTCACCGAGCGCAAGCGCTCTGAAGAAATGCGGCGCCGCACCGAGCAGCTCGCTACTCTTGGCCGCCTGGCCGCAACCGTGGCCCACGAGATCAACAACCCGCTTGAGGCCATCAATAACGTGCTGCACCTGCTGAAAGCGAAATCGCAGGATGCCGACAGCACTGCATTGCTTGAAGTCGGCCAGCAGGAAGTGCGGCGCATCGCCGAAATTGCCAGCGCCACCCTGCGCTTTGCCCGTGAAGCGCCGCAGCCCGCCAACCTCAAAATGCGCGAGCTGCTGGAGAGCGTTGCCGCCATCTTCGCCGGCCGCTTTCGCTCCCGCGGCATCAAGCTGCAGACCCGCTTCACCACCGATGGCGAAATGTATGCCGCCCCCGGCGAACTCCGCCAGATTTTTGCCAACCTTATCGGCAACGCCATGGACGCCATGGAGCGCGGCGGCACGTTGCGCATCCACCTGCATAAGTGCCGCGCCGAATCTCGCCCCGCCTACCGCATCACCATCTCCGATACCGGCCCCGGCATTCCCCCCCAGGTCCTGGCCCACGTCTTCGAGCCCTTCTTTACCACCAAGGGCGATACCGGCACCGGCCTCGGCCTCTACGTGGTCCGTGAACTCATCGCCAGCTACGAAGGTCGCATGCAGTTGCGCACTCGCAGCAAGCCCAAATACCAGGGCACAACCTTCTCCATCCTTCTTCCCGTGCGCGGCGCCGCCGTCCCCTGATCGCGCCTTCTTCCTGGTTCCTATTGCTGGGTGTGATATTTTCCGCCCTCTGCCCCGGGTGAATGAGTGCGCTGCTCGCGGCCTTACTCGCGGACTCACTCCCTGAACCTCGCATCCTCCCTGTGATCTTTCCGCGATCCGCGGCACCACGCTAATCAACCGGTGGGAACTCCGCCTGAAATCGCATCGTTAATTCTTCCCTTTACCACCAAATTCCTGGCCGCGGTGGAAATTCGCTTGCTCCTGAGCCTTGCTCATCAATATAGACATTAATCTATATTGACGTACATCAATTCACTTGGCCAGCGCCTCGACCACGCGATCGAAATCCTCCAGGCTCGAATAGTGGATCACAATTTTGCCTCTGCCCTTCCTGTCGCGCACTTCCACCCGGCATCCCAGGGCGCGCTCCAGCTCGTCCTGCGCCGCCCGAACATTCGGATCCGGCGCAGCCTTGGGCCTGGCCTCCGGCTCCTCCGGCGGCACGGCGGTCCACAGCATGATCAGGTTTTCCAGGCCGCGCACCGAGAGCCGCTGCTCCATCGCGTGCTGCGCGGCTTTCAGGATCAGGTCAATCGAATCCATCCCGACCAGCACCTTGGCGTGGCCGAAGCTCAACTCGCCCGCTTCAATTGCCTGCTGCACCGGCGCCGGCAGCTTCATCAGCCGCAGATAGTTGGCGATGGTGGCGCGCTCTTTTCCGGTGCGCTGCGCCATCTGCTCCTGCGTCAGCGCGAACTCGCGCGCCAGCCGCTCAAACGCGCGCGCGTGCTCCATCGGGTTCAGGTCTTCGCGCTGCAGGTTCTCGACAATCGTCATCTCCAGCGCCTGCTCGTTCGAGACCTGCTTCACCACCGCCGGAATCGTCAGCTTGCCGGCGCGGCGCGAGGCCAGCCACCGCCGCTCCCCAGCAATCAACTGGAAGCGCTCCCCCGCCTGCCGCACCACCACCGGCTGGATCACGCCGTTGGCGGCAATGGACGCAGCCAGCTCGGCCAGCGCCTGCTCGTCAATCGATCGCCGCGTCTGGTACGGGTTACGGTCAATCAGCCCAACGTCAATTTGGTTTACGCCTGAATCAGCCTCGCGCGCCGGCGCGGCCGCCGCGCTGATGGAAATTCCTCCGGCGCCAGCGCTGATTGGCGCACCAGCGCCCGGTACGCCTGCGGGAGCCGGCATACTTGATGGCAGCAATGCTTCCAGGCCTCGCCCCAGGGCGCGTCGCTTTTCGTGGGTTGCAGTCGTCGTTTCCATGGTGATCACCTTCAATTCAACAGAGACAAAGTGGTTTTATGGATGTGGCGTTGGCCAGGTAGCGGAATGATCGAATGCCGCGGCTGCCGGATCATGATTGTTCCACGTGGAACAATTCTGGGTTCGCTGCGGTGCGCCGGCATTTTCACTGTCCGGCGGCGGCCGGCATCGCCTCCGCCTGCGTCTCGGGCTTGGCTTCGGCCTGCGCCGCGGCGGCCTCTTCAACCCGAACCCGCTCCATGATTTCGCCCGCCAGCCGCAGGTAGCTCTCCGAGCCGCGCGATTTCAGGTCATAGAGCAGCACCGGCATTCCGTGGCTGGGCGCCTCGGCCAGCCGGATATTGCGTGGAATCACGGTCGCGCACAGCCGATTGCCGAAGTGCTTGCGCAGCTCAGCCGCAACCTGTTGCGCCAGGTTCGTGCGATCGTCAAACATGGTCAGGACCACGCCTTCCACGCTCAGCGCTGGATTAAACGTGGCGCGAATGCGGCTGATGGTATCGAGCAGCTCTGAGATTCCTTCCAGCGCAAAGTATTCAGCCTGCATCGGGATCAGCACCGAATCAGCCGCAACCAGCGCGTTCAGGGTAAGCAGGTCGAGCGCCGGCGGGCAATCCATCACGATGAACTGGTAGCGGGCGCGCAGCGGGTCGAGCGCCTCGCGCAGCCGGAACTCACGATGGGTGCCGCTGACCAGCTCAATGTTTGCGCCGATCAGGTTCTTGTGCGACGGAATCAGGCCCAGGTGGTCGAGCGCGGTGGGCTGCACGGCGCTTTCGGCGGGCGCGCCTGAAATCACGTTATAGGTGCTCAGGCGGTCAGGGTCCTTGCGGAAGCCCATGCTGCTGGTGGCGTTGGCCTGTGGGTCGCAATCGACCAGCAGGGTATCGACTTCGGCGGCCGCAAACGAGGCTGCCAGGTTGACGGCGGTGGTTGTCTTGCCGACGCCGCCCTTCTGATTGGCAACAGCGATAACGCGAGACATGAGATGAGGGTGCGGAGATTCGCGAGAGCCCAGATAGATTAGTGCGAACCGGGTTGCGGCGGCAATCGGAATCGCTGTTGAAAAACGCGGTTTGCGGTGGAAGAAATGAAATTGTTCCACGTGGAACAATTCTGGCTTTTAAGTGCGGAACAGCCAAGTCGAGGAAATTCGGCGTCGGCGGCGAAGTTCTTCGATTTTTTCGGCGCTGCGGCGGAAAATCCGGCGCTTTGTCCCACCAGTTAACTCATTGGATACTTGCTCGCCGATGTTCGCGCCGCTGTTTACTCTTCAGGTACATATCCCGGCGGGGAGGCTCACGGCGGTCCTGGCCATCGCAAAAGGCCGTTTGGTGCAGCGAAAAAGATCACAGAGAGGACGGGAGGTTCAGGGAGTCTCGGAAAGGGGATTCAGGGCGAAGTCGGAGGGTTCAGGGAGACGATGCAAAACAGGCAAAGCCTCGCCACGTATCTAATTAGTAAACTGGTGGTCTGGCATGGCGTCAGCGGGGCCGAAGACTGGCCAATGATGCCATACCCGGCCCGATTACTCGGTTGAAGTGGGACAAAGAAGCAGAATGCACGCTGAACCAGGCTTAACGCGATGGCTTGCGTCGCCTCAGCGGTAGCTCCCTCCGCGCGCGTGGAATCTTACTGCGGAGCGGGTGAGGATGCGGCGCCGGGGGCTGCAGGGGCGAGCTTCTCGATGCGGACCAGGGTGAGGTTCAGGGTCCCCCAGAACATGTGCGCGCGCATTTGCACCGGGATGTGCTGAGTGTCGTCGGTGTACCAGACCCAGATCTTGCCTTTCTGGCGCAGCGGCCCGCTGGAAGCTTCAGGCTGCACGCGGACGGTGTGGTAGCTGCCGAGCGGCGTCTTAACGTCTTCGCGGGCCTCGACGTGAACGATCACGTCAACGGTTTTGTTGCCGTCGTTCAGCGGGAAGGAATATTCGTCGCCCGCGGAGAGCGGCAGCGTCATGCCGTAGAAGACGCCGGAGAGAACATCGGTGGCACAGCCGGGGATAGGGTTTTCTACGCGCTTGTGTTCGTTGTTCTTCAGATTGGTTTCTTCGAGCACGGCCTGGTTGCGCGCGTAGTCAAACGTAATCTGCGTGTCCTTGCGGCGGCGGCCTTCTTCGGTGTGCTTGATGATGCGGGCTGAGCAGAGCGAGCGGGAATCGAACCAGGAATCGAAGCGGTCGCGCACGTGGAACAGCAGCGAGATGGCGCCGGAGGAATCGGCGGCGCCGTGGACGTGCTGCTGGTTGCCGCTGGCTGAGAGCTCGAGCACGGCGGTGCCGGCGTTGAACAGGCGCCACTCAGCCTGGTAGACCAGCCGCTGGCCGTCGGGAAAGGTGTAGGCATCAGGCGCCGGGCGAATCGAGCTGTTCTTCGGTTGCGGCGCGTCCTGGGCGGCCAGGATGGTGGCCAGGCATAGGGCAAAAGCGCAAAGCCGGCGCACGCTGCGCCGGGGCCTGAGCGGAGTCGCGCTCAAATGCGGCCTCGGAAGAGCATTTTGGCAACCAGGATGGCAGTGACCATGAGCGCGCCGAGGAGGGCGCGGTATTCGCGGTGGCGCAGATAGAGCTCGCGGGAAAACGCGCCGTGGCCGGACGCGTGCGGAGATGAAACGCGGAGACGAGGAAACATTCTGGGAACGCGGTTCGCGTATTCATCATATCCGGAGAAATGTTCGCGCAGGTAGCGCTCTTCGGCGCGGATGAGCGGCCAGTAAATCGCCAGCAGCAACGCCAGCAGGCCGGCCAGGATCCAGATGCTGCGCGCCGCCACGGCAAAGCCCAGGCCGATCAGCAGCGAGCCGAAATAAAGCGGATTGCGGGTGTAGGCGTAAGGGCCGCTGGTGGTGAGCTCGCGATCTTTGCGAACGTGGCCGGCGGCGGCGGCGCGCAATGCCAGTCCGAGGGCGGCAACCGGCATGCCGACCGCGAGCGAGAGCGCGCTGGGCTTCGCCAGCCACACGTAGGCCACGGCGAACACAAAGCTGAGCGGCACGCGAATGCGGCGGGCGATCTTCGCCCAGGACAGGCGAGTCGGGGCGGGATTGGTGGGACCGCTAATGGGTGCGTCGCTCATTCAAGTAAAAAAAAATCAAAACGCAAAATGCCAACCTAAACTTTGCTCCCGTGCCGGTTCAGCCGCTTGATCCGAGCACCTGTTCAGCGGCGGCGATGACGTGCTGCGGAGCAATCTGCAGCAAGCCGGGCTCGGGCTGGCGGCGGCGAGCGTGATCGGTGATGCTGGCGGCGCTGCGCAGCACGACGATGGGCGCGCTGGAAGACGAAGGCGCAAACGGGCCGTTGCGCGCCGGATCGGTCGGGCCATAAATCGCGACAATCGGGGCGCCAAGCGCGGCGGCAAGATGCGTGGGCCCGGTATCGCCACCGATGCAGAGCGAGGCGCGGCGGGCGAGCGCAATCAATTGGCCGATGCTTGAGCTGACGGCAACGGCGGCGCCGCCGCTCTGCTGCGCTACGCGTTCGGCGAGGTGTTCTTCGCCGGGGCCGTAATTCACGATGCAGCGCAGGCCGCGCTGCGCCAGCCCGCGCGCGACTTCGGCCCAGCGTTCGGCAGGCCAGATTTTTGCGCCCCATCCGGCGCCGGCGTTGAGCAGGCAGAACGCGGCAATGTGGTTGCGGGCGAGCTGCTCGGCAGCCCAGGAATCGTGCAGCGGATCCTGCGGCAGAGGGAATGAAATGTTTGCAGGCGCAGCGGCATCAGGCGCAAACGGTTCGCGTGCGGGCGAGCGTAATGATGCGAGGAATGCGGCTGCCAGCGAGATGTTTTGCTCGACCACGTGGCGGCCGGCAGGCTCGACGCGGCGGCTGTAGAACAGGCTGGCCGGCGCTTCATGCGCGCGGCTGAAGCCCAGGAAGTGCGCGGGGCGGGCCAGCCGGCCCATCACGGCGGAGCGGATGGCGGATTGAAAATCGAGCGCGAACTGGTACTGCGTGCCGCGAAGCTCGGCGATGGCAGCACGCAACTGGAGGCGCGTTCGGGCAGCAAAAGGATGCCGGCGCCAGGTGCGCGTGGCGGCAATGTGAATGGCATTGACCAGCGGCTTGAGCGGCGAGAGCGGCGTTTGCGGGCCGCGCAGCTCAGCGCGCGCAGCGAGCAGTTCAGCCCAGCGCTCTTCTATCACCCAGCCGATGTGGGCGTGCGGCAAGGCCGCGCGCAGCAGGGCGACGGCCGGCAGGGTGTGAACAATATCGCCGAGCGAGCCCAGGCGAACGACCAGGATGCGAGTGGCGGATTCGGGCGATGTTTCCGCCGCGTCGTTCATTGCGCTTCCGCTTGCGCCGGCCTGCGCGGCCCATTGGGAATCGAGAAACGCGGTGTCGTGGCGCGGGTCGAGGCTGGGCATCTCAAGCCTTGCCTTTGCGGATGGCGCGCAGCAGGTCGGTGGCGGAATGGTCCTTGGCATCGCCGACGATGGCGATGCGCCCGCCGTAGGCCAGCACGGCGTCGCGCTCGGGGACGGACTGCTCAGTGTAGTCGGTACCCTTGGCATGAACGTCAGGGCGGATGAGCGCAATGATGGCGCGAACGTCAGGCTCAGGAAAGATGTGCACCGCGTCCACATCCGCGAGCGCGGCGAGCAGCTCGGCGCGTTCGGCGGCGGGAACCAGCGGGCGGCCTTCGCCCTTGAGCGAGCGCGCGCTGGAATCGGAGTTGATGGCGACGATCAGCTTGCCGCCGAGCTGGCGGGCGGCGTGCAGGTAGCGCACATGGCCAACGTGCAGCAGATCGAAGCAGCCGTTGGTCAGGATGATGCGGTGGCCGGCGGCGCGCCACTCGGTGACGCGGGCCAGCAGTTCATCGCGATTGAGAAGCTTGTTCAAGCAACGATCACTGTGCGGCGGCGATCACGCAGACGTAATGGCCGCCCGGAGCTCCTCGGCAGAAACGGTTGCGGTGCCGCGTTTCATCACCACGATGCCGGCGGCGTAGTTGGCCAGGCGCGCGGCATCGGCGCCGGTTGAGCCGGTGGCGAGCGCGGCGGTGAAAGTTGCGATCACGGTATCGCCGGCGCCGGTCACGTCGGTGACCTGGTCAGAGCCGTGGATCGGAATGTTCAAAGGATCGGCGTCGCGTGAAAACACCACCATGCCGTCTTTGCCGCGCGTGATCACCAGGGCTTCGAGCTTCATGCGCTTGAGCACGGCCTGGCCTGCCTGCATGAGGCGCGCGCGGTCGGAGCCGATGCGCATCTGCAGCGCGGCTTCGATTTCAGGCTCGTTGGGCGTGGCCGCGGTGATGCCGTCAAAAGCGAAGATGCGGTAGCGCGAATCGAGGGTGACGGGCCTACGGGCGGCGCGGCCTTTGCCGCGGACGGCATTCCACACATCGGGCGAGGCGGCGCCGTAGCCGTAATCGGAGATGAGCAACGCGTCAGAGGCGCGAAGGTAGCCGCGAACTTCATTGGCCAGGCGGCGGAGGGAAGGGCCGCTGGGCGCGGCGTCAGGCTCGCGATCGATGCGCACCACCTGCTGGCGGTTGGTGTGCGCCTGGCCGGCAAGGATGCGGGTCTTGGTGACGGTGGTGTGCTGCGGCAGCACGACAATGCCGCCATCATGAATGTGCTTCTGGCGAAAGCGCTGCAGCAGCAGGTGGCCGGCTTCGTCGTCACCCACGACGCCCACGGGCAGGACGTTGACGCCGAGCGAGGCCAGGTTGCAGATGGCGTTGCCGCCGCCGCCGGGAACCACGGTGCGCTCGCGATGCGCCAGGATGAGCACCGGGGCCTCGCGCGAGACGCGGGTGATTTCGCCGAAGATAAACTCATCGGCGACCAGATCGGCCAGCACCGTGATGGTGACGCTGGGGAAGTGATCAATGATGCTGAGCAGGCGCTGATGGAGCGAGGTGGGCTGCGGCGCGGCGTGGGCGCGGGAATGCTGCGCCGGTGAACGCGGTTTGGAGGATCGCTTCTTCACGCAAGCAGGCAGTGAATGGTTTTGGCTGCGCTAGATTTTCTCACGAAGCGCGTCGGGCGGCCTATTGGCGCCGGCGGCCCATTGCGGCCGGCGCGCGGCGATGGCGCGCAACATGGCGTCGAGCGCGGCATCGGCGGCCTCAAGCCGCATGCGCACCGGAACCACGGCCAGCGGCTGCAGTTCATGCGCGAGCGCGCCCAGGTTGATGGCGTCTTTTTCAGTGGTGATGAAACCTTCGGCTTCTGACTGGCGGGGCAGCGCCTGGAGCTCTTGAACGTCAGCGGCGGTGTAGCGGTGATGGTCGCGGAATGCGGCTTCGGCCGCGGGTTCGATTTCAGCCTTGCGCAGTTGCAGGAAGAAATTTTGCGGGCGCGCGATGCCGCAGAATGCCACCGGGCGCGGCGGAACATTCCTGGGCAGAATGCCGCGGCGCACGCGCCAGATGAGCTTCTGGCCCAGTGCCGCAGGCAGCGATTCAGCCGAGGCGCCGCTGGTGAGCACGATGGCGTCAGCACGGGCAAGCGCGGTGAGGGGCTCGCGCAGGCGGCCGCGCGGCAGCATGGAATCGCGCAAATCTTCAGGCGTGACCAGGACAATATCGAACTGGCGCGCGAGCTGGCGATGCTGGAAACCATCATCGAGCAGGTGAAGCTGCGGCCCGAATTTCTGTTCCGCCATGAGGCCGGCGTGGTAGCGCTCGTCGGCAACGATGACGGGCGCGTGGAGCTTGCGCGCAATCAGCAGCGGCTCGTCGCCGAATTGCGCCGGCGATCCGGCGGGATCAACCAGGGCAGCGTCTTTGCCGGCGCGGCCGTAGCCGCGCGAGAGGACGTCGAAGGCGATGCCGCGCGCGCGCAGCAGCTCGCCCAGCAGGATGACGAACGGCGTTTTGCCGGCGCCGCCCACCGAAACATTGCCCACGCTGATTACAGGCGCGCTGAGTTGCGCCGGCTTCAATGTGCCGCGATCATAGAGCGCGTTGCGCGCGCGAACTGCGGCGGCGAAGGCGAGCGATGCGGCTGCGGCGGCGATGTTCATGCCACCTCTTGCGGCCCGGGCTGCGGAACCGCGTCGAGGACAAGCCCGCGCAGGGCGTTAAAGGTGCGGTCAGTGGCGCCGCGCTCGGCGTGCAGCACTGCAGCCGCATGGCTTCCGAGCTGCTCCGCGCGCGCAGGCTGGTTGAGCAGCGCGGCGGCGGCCTGCAGCGGCTGCTGGCTGATTATGACGGCATCAGAGCGCAGGAACCGCTCAACGATGTCGCGAAAATTGTGGTAGTGCGGGCCGATGACGATGGGCTTTGAGAAAAATGCCGGCTCCAGGATGTTGTGCCCGCCGCGCGGCGCGAAACTTCCGCCCGCGATGGCAACATCGGCCAGCGCGTAGAGCGAGGCAAGTTCGCCGATAGAATCGAGCAGGAAGACGCGCGCCAGCGGACGCGCGGCCCACTCGGAGCGGCGCACCAGCGCGTGCCCGCTGCGCATGGCCTGTTCGGCGACGGCGGCGAAGCGCTCGGGATGGCGAGGGGCGAGCACCAGCAAGGCGTTGGGAAAGTGCGGCTGCACCGCGGCGGCGAATTCGCGGAGCAGCGGGCCCTCTTCGCCTTCAACCGTGCTGCCGGCGACGATCACGGGCCCGAGGCCAGCCTGGCGGATGGCGGCGCGAAGCTCGGCGACGAGCGCGGTTTCGGCAGGCGGGCGAATATCGAATTTTAAATTGCCGCTGGTGTGCACGCGCTCGATGGGCGCGCCGATCTGGCGCAGGCGTTGCGCGTCGGTTTCAGTTTGCGCGCAGAACAGGCTGATGTTGGCAAGCGCGCGGCGCAGCAGGTTTTGCCAGCGGCGGTAGCGGGGGAATGAGCGATCGCTGATGCGGGCGTTGACTACGGCAATCTGCGCGCCTGAACTGCGAGCCAGCCGCAGGAAGTTTGGCCAGAATTCGGTTTCAGCGAGCACTACCAGGCGAGGCTGCAGGGCGCGCAGGTAAGGGCGGATGCAAAAGGCGAAGTCGAGCGGGAAGTAAAAAACATTTTCGGCGCCGAAGCGTTTGCGCGCCAGTTGCTGGCCGGTGTTGGTGGTGGTGGAAACCACGATGCGATGCGCAGGAAACTCGCCGCGCAGGCGGTCAATTAATGAGGCGACGGCGAGCGCTTCACCCACCGAAACGGCGTGGATCCAGATCGCGGGCTGGAGGCCCACGGCGCGAAGGCGTGGGGGAACGCGGCCGAGACGCTCGCTCAAGCCGGCGCGGTACTTGCCGTGAAGCGCCATGCGCAGCAGCCACCACGGCGCGCTGAGCACAACCGCAAGGGCCAGGAGCGAGCTGTAAAGAAGATACATGGCTGCGGCGGAAGTCATTGTAGGTTACGGCCGGGCGGGCGCAGCTTGCATGGCGTGGTGCTCGGCTGGAATAATCGCGTGAATGCTGCGGCGCCGCACTATTTTCGTTCTGCTCGTGGGCATTACGCTGGCCGGCGCGTTGCAGGCCAAAGACAAGAAAGGGTACGCGCCGCCCAAGCTGGTGAGCGCGACGGAATACCCTGCCAACGATCAGCACACCGCTGAAAAAGTGACGGTTGCGGCCGATCCGTATGACACCCGCGCCAAGCAGGATGAAGCCTTTGGCGTGCCCATCCGGCAGGTTGGCTTCATGCCCATCCTGGTGGTCATTACCAATGACGGCGACCAGCCAATCACGCTGAGCGATATGCACGTGGAGCTGGTGGCCGCGCGCAAGCTGAAAGTGCTGGCCGCCGAGGAAGATGACATTCGCCGGCGCATGGAGCGGCGGCCGCAGACTGCGCCTTCACCGCTGCCGTTTCCGCTGCCGCACGGCAAAAATCCTATCCAGGAGCTGCACGAAGAGTTCGACCAGGCGAGCTTTGCGGCGCACGCGGTGGAACCCCACAGCACGCAGGGCGGCTTCTTTTTCTTCGATGTTTCAGGGGTCAGCGATCCGTTGAGCGGGGCCACGCTCACGATTACGCGAATCAAGAACAACGACGGCAAAGAGCTGTTCTACTTTGAAGTTCCGCTGGATAAATACCTGAACCAGCGCCCGGAACTGAACCCGCGCTGATGGCCACGCAGGGTGCGGTTCAGCCGCGAAGCGTGTAGGTCGCCTCAGCGTCGATTGCGGCGGGGCGATGATCTTCTTCGGGAGTTTCTTCCCACACGGAGTGGTCGCGCACCAGCGTCTGGACCAGTGCGGTGTGCATGGCGTGGCCGGCGCGGTCAGCCACCACGCGGCCGATAATTCGGCGGCCGACGAGCGCGAGATCGCCGATGAGGTCGAGGATCTTGTGGCGCACAAACTCATCGGCAAAGCGCAGCGGCCCGTTCTCCGGGCCTGAGGCCGACATTACGATGCAGTTTTCGAGCGATGCGCCGCGCACCAGGCCCATGTTGCGCATGGCCTGCTCATCTTTGCGGAAACCGAAGGTGCGCGCGGGAGCGATTTCGCTGCGGTAGAGCGCGGGCGAGAGCTCAACTTCAAAGGCCGAGCGCCCGATGGGCGCGGGGAAGTTGATGCTGTATTCCACCGAGTATGCGTCGGCGGGGTAGATGGCGATGAACTTATCGCCTTCGCGCACTTCAACCTTGCGCACCACGCGCATGCAAACCCGGCGGCGGCGCTGCTGCTTGAGGCCGGCGGCCAGCAGCATATCGACGAAGGGCTGCGCGCTGCCATCGAGGATGGGCAACTCGAGGTTATCGAGTTCCACGATCGCGTTGTCGATGCCGGTGCCCATGAAGGCGGAAAGCAGGTGCTCCGTGGTTGAGATCAGCACGCCTTTTTTCATGAGGCTGGTGGCGTAGCTCACCTTGGCGAGGTTGCGAATATCGGCTTCGACGGCGAAGCCATCGAGATCGACGCGGCGGAACACGATGCCGGTGCCGGCGGGCGCGGGATGGATCAGCAGGTTGACCGGCGCGCCGCTGTGCAGGCCGATGCCGCGGCACTGGGCGGTGCTGCGAATTGTTTGCTCGAAGCTCACGCGGCGGGGGTTATGTTGCTCCAGATGAGCAGATTACACGCCATGGCGGAAATCTAAATGTGGCAATCGCGCCACTGGGCGTGGTTATTTGACGAATAGGCGCGTAAGCCACTGAAACCGCTGGCCGGGCTTGGGACTGGGGTGAACCACGCCGGTTAGCCGGCTTACAGCTTGCGCACCCAGGCGCCGCCTGCGGGCAAGGCGTCGCGCAGCTCGCGCATGGTCCGCTTCAGCACGGGATGGCGCAGGTCAGGGGCAATTTCAGCCAGCGGCTCAAGCACGAAGCGGCGCTCATGCATGCTGGGGTGGGGCACGGTGAGCTCGGGCGTATCGATGATGGACGAGCCGAACAGCAGGATATCGATATCCAGCGTACGCGGGCCCTTCACCGGGGCGGCTGCGGAGGGGCGCTTGCGGCCGAGCGCGCGCTCAATTTCAAGCAGAGCGTGCAGAAGCTGGCGCGGCATCTTTTCGGTTTCAAGCGCGGCCGCCAGGTTGAGGAAATCGGGCTGGCGCGTGTACTCGACCGGAGCAGTTTCGTAGAACGACGATACCGCCTTGACCTGGCCGGCCTGCTGCAGCCGCTCGAGCGCCTGCTCCAGGTTGGCGCGGCGATCGCCCACGTTCGAGCCCAGCGAAAGGTAAGCCAGCTTCCTCATTGAGCCGCATTAAGCCGGAAATCGCGCCGTGCTGCAACCGGGAAAACTGTCACACGGGAAATTTCGTCGCGCTGAAGAATGAAATTTAAGAATCGCGGAGGGGCTAGCGCCAACAATTCTGCGCGGCGATCATCAGTCAGCGGTCTTCATGCGCATGCTCATGTCGATGGCTTTGACGGAGTGAGTGAGCGCGCCGACGGAGATGAATTCCACGCCGGTTTCGGCATAGGCGCGGACATTTTCGAGCGTGATGCCGCCGGAGCACTCCAGCGGAATGCGGCGGGTGTGCTTGCGGCAGCGCTCCACCGCGGTGGCCACGTCGGCGACCGTCATGTTATCGAGCAGCACGGCCTCGGCGCCGTTCTGCAGCGCGATTTCAAGTTCGCTGAGCGAGCGCACTTCAATTTCAAGCGGCTGCGGGCCGCGGCGGTTGCGGTGCGCGCGCCCCAGCGCCTCGGCGATGCCGCCGGCGAGCGCGATATGGTTGTTCTTGATCAGCACGCCATCGCTCAAATCGAGCCGGTGATTGAAGCCGCCGCCGCAGGTGACGCCATATTTATCGAGCGCGCGCAGCCCCGGCATGGTCTTGCGCGTATCGAGAATGCGGGCGTGGGTGCCGGCCACGCGATCGACGAAGTGCCGAGTGAGCGTGGCGATGCCGCTGAGGCGCTGCATGACGTTGAGGATCACGCGCTCACAGGAAAGCAGCACGCGCGCGTTATGGCGAATGTTGGCCAGCGACTGGCCGGCGCGGGCGCGGACGCCGTCAAAAATTTCAGGGTGGCTGGTCACTTCCGGATACGCCGTCACGGTGCCATCGAGGTTGGCAAACACTTCAAGGATGCGCTGCACCGCGCCCAGGCCGCTGACGATGCAATCCTGCTTGGCCACAATGCTGGCGGCGGCGCGCTGGCCGGGGTCGATGCAGGCATAGGTGGTGGCATCGCGCGTGGCCTTGTCTTCGACCAGCGCGTTCTCAAGGATGGCGGTGATGCGATGGCTGTTCCAGTTCACACAAACAGTTTCTCGTTCCTAGTTTCCCGTTTCTAGTCAGCGGGGTACAGAGAAATTCAACAGGCAGAGCGATAATTATAGACGTTGCGGTTCGGGCGCCGGCAGCGCGGGGCGGTTGCGGCGCTGCGAAAAAAAAGAAGGATGCTGGCATGGCTGAGTTTGGCAAACTCCTGATCGGCATTGGCGTGCTCATCGTGATCGCCGGCGCCGTGCTGATGCTGGCCGGCCGCGCCAACCTGCCCATCGGCCGCCTGCCGGGCGACATTGCCTGGCGCGGCAAGCACACCGCGTTTTATTTCCCGCTGACGACTTCCATCGTGCTCAGTATCGTGCTCTCGCTGGTGCTGTACCTGATTTCGCGCTTCTCTCGCTGACGCGCGGCGCGCGAGCCGCCGCGGCGGCGTGCTCGGCGCATGGTAGATCGGAAGA
>JAJPJZ010000369.1 GCA_021323935.1 Terriglobia bacterium
CGCAATACTTTTCAACCCTGAAGGTTCCGCTGGTGCGCGGCCGCGAATTCACCGAAAGTGACGATCAGCAATCGCCCCGCGTCGCCATCATCAACCAGGTGATGGCGACGCGCTACTGGCGCGATCAGGACCCGATCGGCCGCACCTTCACCATGAAAGAAGACCCGTCGCATCCGGTGCGGATCGTCGGCATCGCCAAAAACAGCCGCATGGAGAGCCTTTCCGAGCCCATCGGCCCATTCTTCTACCTGCCGTTCGCGCAGCAGTATGAAACTCCGGCCACGCTGCAGATTCGCACCGCCGGCGACCCGCAGGCCCTGGCGCGTGAGGTAGAAGCCAAAGTTCGCAACATGGAACCCGGCATGGTCATCTTCGATGTCATGACCATGCAACAGGCGCTGCAAACCATCAACGGCCTGCTGCTCTACAAGATCGGCGCTGGGCTGGCGGGAGCGATGGGCGCGATCGGGCTGCTGCTCGCCATCATCGGGGTTTACGGCATCATCAGCTACGCAGTGAGCCAGCGGCGAAGTGAAATTGGCGTGCGCATGGCCCTGGGCGCGCGTCCGCGGCAAATTATTAAGATGATCTTCGGCCAGGCGCTGGTCATCGTCTCAATCGGTGTGGTCTGCGGACTGCTGATTGCTGCTGCCACATCGCAGGCGATTGCCAGCATCCTGCTGGGGGTCACGCCGCTCGATCCGGTGACCTATGGCGTCGCAACCCTGGTCCTGGCGGCGATTGCGTTCCTTGCCGCCTACATCCCGGCACGCCAGGCAACGAGAGTTGACCCTGTCATCGCGCTGCGCTGCGAGTAGAGTGCAAGCCAGGAAACGCCTTTGGCGTGCTGGCGGTTCGACGTGGCGCCTGGTCGCCTTGGGCAACCGTCCTTGGCATCGCACACAGCGTGTGCTACATACGCAAGCTGTTGGGATTTCAGCAGAAGGATTGGTGCCGGGAGGGGGACTTGAACCCCCATGGCCCGAAGGCCGGCGGATTTTGAGTCCGCTGCGTCTGCCAGTTCCGCCATCCCGGCTCGAAGGGGAAACGGACGGTGAGCAAAAGGTTAATCGAAGCCTCGGGCTTTCGCAATTGCGGCGCGGGCGTGCGGCGAAGACCAGATGTACGGGTTTAGCGCCCTGGGAGCGAATATACGCGGACGATTTCGTCGGCCATGTGAAACGTCATGAGGAGGATCGAGAGCAGCGACGCGCGGGTTACGCCACGGTGCCCTTCATGGAACGTGCCTGTTCATGGAATCTTCTCCTTGGAGACGAGCGCGCCTGATCTTTTATTCGGATCCGCCCGCGAACAATGAGGAAGAACAGGTACGCGCTATGCGGCTGCAGCGCGGAGCTGCGCGAGCCTGAACGCCTGGATCAGCTTTGCTTGGCCTTCTGCGCCGATTCGCCGGCGTGGACCTTCGGATGCGTGATCGGGTCGCGTTGCTTTTTCGGTCTGCGCTTGTGCTTTTTGGCTCTGCCTTTGCCCATGGGCTGAATTGTACGCGAGGGCGCCGGTCTGCGGACGACTCAGGCGGTTTTTGCGAACGGGAAAATTGGCGTTGCCGACACGAACTACGGGAGTGGCGTAGAATGCTTCGGTTGCGCAACGGCCCCCTGGCCGCGGGCGCGACAGCCGGGCCAACGAATTTCCGAAGAGGAAGGCATGACGAAGATCTTTGTAGGCAATTTGAGTTTTCACACCAACGACGACCAGCTCCGACAGTTGTTTGAACAATACGGCACCGTGCATTCGGCGTCGGTTGTTACCGACAAGTTTACCGGGAATCCGCGTGGCTTCGGGTTCGTAGAAATGGATGACGATGCGGCGCAGCGGGCCATTTCGGCGGTGAATGGCCAGAACATCGATGGCCGTAACCTCACGGTAAACGTGGCCCGTCCGCGTGAAGAGCGCGGTGGCGGCGGTGGCGGACGCTTCGGCGGCGGCGGTGGCGGCCGCGGCGGACGTGAAGGCGGCGGCGGTGGTGGACGCGGCCGCGGCGGATACGGCCGCTAACCAGCCCTCGAGTCAAATTCCCTAGCCCCGGGTGCTCGCTGCAAACGCACGCATGCGTGTGCGCGGCGGCCCGGTTTTTTGCGCCTGCTTCATCCTTTCTTGCGCAAGCATCTCGCGCCTAAGCGTCTTCATCCATGCAACCCGGGAGATGCCTATGAACGAACTGAGCGGGAAAGTGGTGGTCATTACGGGCGCCTCGAGCGGGTTTGGCCGCGGCGCAGCGTTGAAGTTTGCCTCCGAAGGCGCCGACCTGGTGCTGGGAGCGCGACGCAACAAGCTGCTGAAGCAGGTTGCCGCCGAGTGCGAGAAGAACGGCGTTCGCGCGCTCACGGTGGAGTGCGACGTGAGCGACCAGGATGACGTGGATGCGCTGGCGGAAGCTGCGCTCGACGAATTCGGCCGCTTCGACGTCTGGGTGAACAATGCCGGCGTGGCCGCTTACGGCGAATTCGACAGAGTCCCGATGAAGGAACACGAGCAGGTGATCGAAACCAACCTGCTGGGCACGATGTATGGATCGTATGCCGCGCTGAAGCATTTTTACGAGCGCGGCGAGGGCACGCTGATCAACATTTCGTCGTTTGTCGGCGAGGCGTCCGCGCCCTATCACAGCTCCTACGTGGCATCAAAGCACGCCATTCGCGGGCTTGACATGTCGCTGCGGCAGGAGCTGGAAGCGAAGAAACTGGATTCGATTCACGTCTGCACCGTGATGCCGACTTCGCACGACACGCCATTTTTTGAACACGCCGCGAATCATACCGGCAAGCCGGTGCGTCCAACGCCGCCGGTGTATGACCCGCAGCGCACCATTGACGCGATCGTGGACCTTGCAATCAACCCGCAGGACGAAGTGACGGTGGGCACTGCGGCCAAAGCGGGCAGCATTCTGAACAAGGTGGCGCGCGGAGCGATGGAGCGGCGCATGGCGAAGAAAGTCCACGAGCTGCACTTCGGGCAGGAGCAGACCGCGCGCGACAGCTCAGGTTCGCTGTTCAAGCCGATGGCCAGCGGCGACGACGTTCGCGGCGGATGGCTGGAGAAGGAAGGCGGCCATACCGCAGCCAAGGTGGCGGCGGCAGCAGCCATTCCGTTGGCGCTGGCCGTGCTGGGAGTGCTGAAGCGGCGCACAATGGGCAGCCGCGAGAGCGGCCGGGCAGCGTAGTTCGTCAGGTTGAAGAAAGCTCGGTCAGCGGGAGGAGGCCAGGCGCAGGCGCGCCTGCAGGCGTGCGACACCGGCCTGCGCTGCAGCCTGCTCGGGGTGCGCCGCCACTTCGGCCATGTATTCGTCAAGCGCTTCGCCATCGCGCCCGCTCTGCTCGAGCGCAGCCGCCAGGTCATAGTGATACCCGGCGGCTGCGGGGGCGAGTTGCACGGCCCGCTTGAGATAAGGAATTGCGTGCGCCGGGCGCTGCTCGGCCAGGAAGACATGCCCCATCTGGAACCAGGCTTCACCGCTTTGCTGGTTCAGGTGGAGCGAGCGGCGATACCACTCTTCCGCTTCAGGCCAGCGCTGGAGCTGTTCAGCGGCGAACCCGGCATAGGCGGCGGTGCGGAAATCGGGCGCAAGCTCGTAGGATTGCGCAAACTCAGGCAGCGCCTGCGCATAACGCCCACGGCTGCTGAGGGCGGCGCCATAGTTCCAGTGCGCCCAGGGATTGGCAGGAGCAAGCGTGACGGCGCGGGCAAACAGCGCTGAATCGCTGGCCCAGTATTGCGACTGGATGGCGCTGCCAAACGCCATCATCACGACGATGGTCAGGAAAATGGGGCGCGCCAGGTGAATGGCCGCCGGCCAGCGCTCATTCACCACCAGCCAGATTGAAGCCGCGGCGAGAGCCACGCCGAAGACGCTGATATATGCGTAGCGATCGTGGAGCGGGTCGCGATCCACCAGCAGCGCCAGGTTCAGGGCAGGAAGAATCGGGACAGCAATCCAGGCCAGCGCGACGGCAAACGCGCGGGGCTGCAAGCCTCCGGTGCGGCGCCACCAGCGATAAGCGACGATTGCGCCCGCGGCGACCCCGGCCAGAGCTGCAGCCGGAACCACAAACGACCAACTTGCAGCCGATGCGGCCTGCATCGGGTCATAGTGGGCGCTCAAGCCGAGCGGCAGAATTATCTTGAACAGGTAGAACAGCGCAATGGAGGGCGCCGTTAGCAGGGCCTGGCCCAGCGAGGCCGGCTGCTGGTTCCTGACGAATGCGCCGATCGCTGACGCGCGCAGCGCCATGTAGGCCAGCGCCAGCGCGCCATAGCTGATCAGGATGACGGCCACGGTTCTGATCCGGCCGGGCAGGCGGCGGGTGGCGGCGTCAGCCAGGATGATGACCGGCAGCAGGATGACGATTTCTTTTGTCAGCAATCCCAGCCCGTAACAGGCAAGCGAGACCGCCCACCAGAGCTTGGCCTGATGCGAGCGCGTGCGCGCGTTCAGGTAGCCAAGGAACGCAGCGAAGCAGAACACTGCCGCCAGCGAATCGTTGACGTCGGAGATCCAGGCCGCGGTTTCAACGTGCAGCGGATGCAAGCCGAAGATGCCGGCGGTGACCAGCGCAGCCGTGGAGCTGCGCAGCAGCCGCCGCGCAAGCACGTAGGCCAGCGCGGTGGCCGCCACATGCGCCAGCACCGTAGTCAGGTGAAACGCGGGCGCGTTCAGCCCGAAAATGGACTTGTTGAGGAGCAGCCAAAGCGAAAGCACCGGCCGGTAAAAGCGGGCGTCGCTGCCGGACAGGTAGGCCCAGAGCTGGTGCGAAAAAAGGTAGCCGAGGCGGCCCCAGCGCAGGTCAGGGTTATTGACGATTTGCGCGGGATCGTCGTACGCCCAGCCAAACGGAATGGTGGAAGCGTAAGTAAGGAAGGTGGCTGCCAGAATGCCGGCAAAGGCGAGCTTGTCGCTGGGGGCAGGCGCAGCGGGCGCAATCGGCGTAGGCCGGGCGGCAGGGCTGCGCGCCAATGCTGGGGAGGCAGGCACCAGCCGAGCATAGCATCGCTTACGGGCCGCGCAGTTGCGGCTCCTGATTACTTTGGTGCAGGCTCGCCGTGGCCAGGAATGCTGCGGCCACCTTGCCTGAAGGCACCTGCCGCTCTCACCGGCGCCGCGGTTCGATTCGCTCCTGGCCCATATAGGGACGCAGGCACTCCGGCACTAGCACGCTGCCATCCGCCTGCTGGCAATTTTCAAGAACCGCAAGCCAGGTGCGGCCTACCGCCAGGGCGCTGCCGTTGAGCGTATGCACGAAGTCGGTGCCCTTTTTGCCTTCAGTCTTGTAGCGGATGTTGGCGCGGCGCGCCTGGAAGGCCTCAAAGTTCGAGCACGAAGAAATTTCGCGGAACAACTGCTGGCCGGGCAGCCACACTTCAATGTCGTAGGTTTTGGCGGAGGAAAAACCCATGTCGCCGGTTGAAAGCGTGACCACGCGATAGTGCAGGCCCAGCCGTTGCAGCACCGCCTCCGCATGTGCAGTCAGCTTTTCGTGCTCGGCGCAGGAATCTTCCGGCCGAGTGAACTTGACCAGCTCCACCTTCTGGAACTGGTGCTGGCGAATGATGCCGCGCACATCCTTGCCATAAGAGCCGGCCTCGCTGCGGAAGCAGGGCGTGTAGGCGGTGAGCGAAATCGGCAGGCGCGCGGCTTCCAGCACTTCGTCGCGATAGATGTTGGTCACCGGGACCTCAGCCGTGGGGATGAGCCAGAGATCGCGGTTCTCGCACTTGAACAGATCGTCAGCGAACTTGGGCAACTGGCCGGTGCCGAACAGGGAAGCGGAATTGACCATGAATGGCGGCAGCACCTCGGTGTAGCCGTGCTCGCGGGTGTGCAGGTCGAGCATGAAGTTGGCCAGCGCGCGCTCCAGCCGGGCACCGGTGTCCCAATAGAGCGCGAAGCGCGCGCCGCTCAGCTTGGTGGCTCGTTCGAGGTCGAGGATGCCAAGCTGCTCGCCCAGCTCCCAATGCGGCCTGGGAGTGAAGTCGAATTTTGGCGGCGTGCCCCAGCGCCGCACTTCCACGTTCTGCTCGGCGCTTTCGCCCACTGGAACCGAATCCTGCGGCAGGTTGGGAATATTGACCAGGGTGGAGCGCAGGTTGGCGTCGAGTTCCTCGGCCTGCTTTTCAGCCGCTGAAATTTCTTCGCGCAACTGCTTGGTGCGGGCAATGAGCTCTTCCGCGTCTTCCTTATTTTTCTTTCGGCGTGAGATCTCGTCTGAGGCGCGGTTGCGTTCCGCCTTGAGCGTTTCGGCGCGGGTGATGGCCTGGCGGCGCTCGCCATCAAGCTGCCGGAATTGCCCCAGCACGGCTGCCGGATCCATGCCGCGGGCGCGCAGCTTGGCCTCAACAATTTCCAGGTGGTCGCGCACAAAGGCAAGATCGAGCATGGCTAACTAATCTACCAAACAGCGCCGCCGCAGAGATCGCGCCGCGCCGCAGAGCGCTGCACCAGCCGCAGCGCCGCCCACCTTGGATTTCGTTTTCGTCGATGGAGTTGTTTCAGAGCCGCTACACTAAGCGCTGGCCATGAGCGAACGCGGCGCAGCTACCGACCTGGGTGTCACGATTGCGGGCGTGGCGTTGAAAAACCCGGTGATCGCCGCCAGCGGCACCTTCGGATACGGCGTGGAGTTTGAGGACATCGTCAGCCTGGATCGGCTGGGCGCCTTCGTGGTCAAAGGCCTGTCGCGCGAGCCCATGGCGGGTAATCCGCCGCCCCGCGTGGTGGAAACCGCGGCCGGCATGCTGAACTCAATCGGGCTGCAAAACATCGGCGTGCGTGCCTTCCTGGAAGAAAAGCTGCCGCACCTGAACAAGCTCAGGAACGTCGTCGTCATCGCCAACGTGTTCGGCCACTCGCGCGAAGAGTACGAAGACGTGATTCGCGCGCTGAATGACGGTCCGGGCATTGCCGCTTACGAGCTGAACGTTTCCTGCCCTAACACCAAGTGCGGAGGTCTTTCGTTCGGCACGCACGTGCACCTGCTGGCTGAGGTGGTGGGCTGCAGCAAGCGGCTGGCGGAGCGCGCGTCGCGGCCGTTGATCGTGAAGCTCTCGCCTAACGTTACCAGCATTGCCGAGATGGCCAGCGTTGCCGAGCAGGTTGGCGCCGACGCAGTGTCGCTGGTGAACACGTTTGTGGCCATGGCCATCGACCCGGAAACGCGCAAGCCGCGCATCTCCAACATCACGGCCGGGCTCTCTGGGCCGGCGATCAAGCCGATTGCGGTGCGCATGGTGTGGGAAGTGGCCGAGGCGGTCAAGATTCCGGTGATCGGCATGGGCGGCATCGCCCGCGCCGAAGATGCAGTGGAATTCCTGCTGGCCGGGGCCAGCGCCGTTGAAGTCGGAACCGCCAGCTTCTGGGACCCGCGCGCAACTGAGCAGATCGTGCGTGACCTGGAGCGCTGGTGCGTGCAGCACCGCGTGGCCCGCATCGCTGATTTAACCGGCGGCATGATTGCCGGCTGATTCGTAGTTGGTGGCGCGCCGGTTCGGTCCAGGCGCGCCCGGCGGCAGGCGGAAGCGCCGACGTGTTTTATTGCGGCGGCTCGCCGGCAATTCTCGCTCTTACTTCTTCCGGGATGCGGCTGCGAATCTCTTCCGGCAAGCGGTCATGCACCAGCCGCGCTTTTTGCCGGGCCGCGCGCTTCACCACCAGCGGCGCCGGCGTGGTGATGCCGACCATGATGGCCATGGCCACCGAGATCCCAAAGCCGCCGGCGGCCAGCAGCTCAAAGGCGAATGAATGGCGCAGGCCGAAGTGGGTGGCAAAGTACCAGATGGCGACAAACGCGCCCATGAAGACGGCGGCGGAAAGTGAAGTCAGCACCAGCAGGCCAATATCGATGCGGCGATGGAAGCGCTGGCGCGCTCGGCAATGCTCGCAGGTGGCCAGGTGGTCTTCGTAATCGCCGCGCATGGCCGCGGCAATTCCCGAAATGTCATAGCGCCACCCTGCCAGGATGCCGCCGACGATCGGATCGATGCAGTCAGTGTTCACTTCAGTGGCTGAACTTCGCTGGACCCGGGATTGCTCCCTGGGTTGGTTCCGGCAACAGCTATCCGTAGTTTAGCAACGCCCGCAAGTCTGGATTGGCAAGTGGGAAAACGCTGCGCGCTGCGCGGCGTTACACCAGGATGGGCGGGAGCGGCTCAGACTGCGAGGCCAGCAGCACGCGGTTGGCAATCAACGATTGCTTCGGCCCCAGCGCCAGCTCGGCCGAGCGGCGGGCCAGCTCGGGGTGATTGTTCTGCTCGGAAAGATGCGCCAGGATCAGGATGGCGGCCGAGCCGTCATATTCGCCGGTAAAG
Source organism: Terriglobia bacterium (assembly GCA_021323935.1). Classification (GTDB taxonomy): domain Bacteria; phylum Acidobacteriota; class Terriglobia; order Terriglobales; family Acidobacteriaceae; genus JAFAIN01. The sequence goes on from JAJPJZ010000369.1 coordinate 8,323, forward strand.
AATTCGGCCAGCGAATCATTCGACAGGTGGCCGACGCGGCTCATGACCCGCTGCTTCACCGACCAGGGATACGGGCCGGTGCGCAGCATCTCCAGGTCGTGATTGGATTCGATCATCAGCACATCGCAGCCGCGCACGTGCTGGCGCACGCTGGCCGGCATGTAGCCAAGGTCCGTGACCACCCCAAGCTTGACGCCTTCGGCGCGAAAGGTGAACGCCACCGGGTCGGCAGCGTCGTGCGGGATGGTGAACGAGCTGACGGCAATGTCGCCAACCTGGAAGCCGCGCCCGGCGTCAAAGGTTTCTTCCGCCATGCCCGGCGGCGGTTCCAGGCGCTGGGCGCGCAACTGCCGCCGCCAGGCGGCTCGCGTGGCTTCCGTCATGTAAACCGGGATGCGCAGCTTTTTGGCCGTGACCAGCAGCCCCTGGACGTGGTCAGAATGCTCGTGCGAAACCACGATGGCGTTGAGCGCGTGCGGGTCTTCGCCCATCAGCTTCATGCGGCGAAAAGTCTCGCGGCAGGAGAGGCCGCAATCGACCAGCAGGCGCGTGCGCTCGGTGGCCACCACGGTGCAGTTGCCCTTGCTGCCGCTGGCCAACACTGTGAACCTGACTGCCACTCAACCGCAGCATAGCCAGAGTGGCTGTGGAATAAGAGTGGCAAGCGCGTTAACAGGCACGCCCTGATTCCGAATCGGGAGCACGGCCAAAGGCCGGCGCCGGCGTCGCCGACCCGGGCGCAGGCGGGCAACCCTCGGAGAAAGAGAGGAGACGGGCGAACGTCTATGGGCAGTTCAGCTTCGCCGGCCGCCCCGGCGGATGATTTAAAACTGTAAGCATGCCGACGCGTCGCTCCATGGCCCGTGAGCAAAAAGACATTCTGCTGCAGCCTGGGCCGCTGCAGCCGCCATGGCAGACGTCACGCCGCATCGGCATCCACACTTCAACTGCAGGCGGCGTAGAAACGGCGGCGGAGCGCGCTTACCGGCTGGGCTGCAGCACGTTTCAGGTGTTTTCATCCAGCCCGCGGCAGTGGAAGCCTTACGAACTGGGCGGCGCGCAGTGTGAAACCATGAACCGGCTGCGCCGGCAGTATGACCTGAAGCCGCTGGTCATCCACGCCAACTACCTGATCAACATGGCGAGCGTTACGGATGAGTTCTACGCCAAGGCCATCGCTGCGTTGCGCGGCGAGATGGAGCGCGGCTTGAACTTGTGCGCCGAATACCTGGTGCTGCATCCCGGGTCGTTTCGCGGCCTGACCCGCGCGCAAGGGCTGCAGCGCGCGGCCGAAGGCATTGCGCGCGCCGTCGAAGGGCTCGACCTGGCCAGGGGCGGATTGACGCTGCTGATTGAGAACACCGCCGGGGCTGAGTTTTCTCTCGGCGGCTCGTTCGAGCAGGTGGCCGAACTCATCGCGATCCTTGAGCCGATCCTTCCAGTGGCCGCCTGCATCGATACCTGCCACATCCACGTGGCCGGGTATGACATCGTGAGCAACGAGGGCTACCTGCTGACGCTGCAGCACCTCGACGAAACCGTGGGCCTGAAGAATGTTCCGGTGTGGCACTGCAACGATGCCAAGGCGGCGCGCGGGTCAAAGCTTGATCGCCATCAGCACATCGCCCAGGGCACGGTGGGCGCGGAGCCGTTCCGGCGATTGCTGAATGACCGCCGCACCGCGCATGCCGCGTTTATCGCCGAAACTCCCATCGACCAGCCGGGCGACGACCTGCGCAACGTGGAGGCGCTCAAGAAACTGGTGGACGATGGCGCCAGCGCCGGCCGCAAGCCGGCGCGTCGCAAGCCGCGTTCTTGAGAACTGCAGCAGAGCCGGCTGAAGGGCGCCTGCCGCGCTGTGTAAAATCGAAGGTTTAGCCGTTATGCCTGACTCCAACGCTACTACCCAGGCGCTCGACGCCGGCGACCGCACCAAGGCCAGTGACGCGCCCGAGGCGGGTCCGCGCAACGACGCGCCCGAGGCGGGTCTTCGCAGTGACGCGCGCGAGCCGCGTTATGACCCCGCCGCCATCGAAGCCAAGTGGTCGGCGCGCTGGCGCGACAATCCGGCACTCTACGCCGCCGAAGGCCCGACCAGCACCAAGCCCAAGTATTACGTGCTGGAAATGCTGCCTTATCCCTCGGGCGTGCTGCACATGGGCCATGTGCGCAACTACTCGATCGGCGATGCCCTGGCGCGCTACATGTGGATGAACGGCTACAACGTGCTGCATCCCATGGGCTGGGACTCGTTCGGATTGCCGGCAGAAAATGCCGCGCTGAAGGCGGGCGCGCAGCCGCGCCGCTGGACGCTCGGCAACATTGCGCGCATGAAGGAGCAGATGAAGCGCCTGGGCTTCGCCTACGATTGGGCGCGCGAAGTGACCACCTGCCTGCCGGAATACTACCGCTGGAACCAGTGGTTCTTTTTGAAGCTGTATGAGCGCGGGCTGGTATATCGCAAGCTGAGCCGCGTGAACTGGTGCCCGGCATGCGCCACCGTGCTGGCCAACGAGCAGGTAGTGGGCGGGCGCTGCTGGCGCCACGAAGACGTAGTGGTGGAGCAGCGCGAGCTGGAGCAGTGGTTTGCGCGCACCACGCAATATTCCGACGAGTTGCTCGCCGGGCTTGAGCAACTGGATGGCTGGCCGGAAAAAGTGCGCACCATGCAGCGCAACTGGATCGGGCGCTCGGAAGGCGCGCTGGTTGATTTTGCGCTTGAACAACCGGTCGGCATTGCCGGCGACAAAATTACCGCCTTCACCACGCGCCTCGATACCATTTTTGGCGCAACCTCACTGCAGCTTGCGCCTGAGCATCCGCTGGTGGGCGCGCTGATCGGCAACGATCCGGCATTGCACGCGCAGGTTGAGCAGGTCGTGGCCGAGCAGCGGCGCGCGCGAGAGTCAGGCGACCTGGGCGAACTGGATAAAGCCAAGCACGGAATCTTTACCGGCAAGTACGCCATCAACCCCTTCGTCTCGGCCGCCGGCGGAGGCGACGCGGCGCGCATGCCCATCTGGGTGGCCAATTACATCGTGACCGATTACGGCACCGGCGCCATCATGTCGGTGCCGGCGCACGACGAGCGCGATTACGAGTTCGCGCGCAAGTATGACCTGCCGATCAAGGTGGTGGTGCTGCCGCGCCGCACCGGCGAGCCCGCCCCGGAAGGCCAGCCCGAAGAGAGCCTGCTGCCTTACAGCGGCACTGAGAGCCTGCTGATCAACTCAGGCGAGTTCAGCGGCCTGGCCTGCGAGGAAGCCCAGCAGAAAATGGCCGCCTACGCCGAGCAGCACGGCTTCGGCAAGCCCAGCGTGACCTACCGGCTGAAGGACTGGGGCATCTCGCGCCAGCGCTACTGGGGCACTCCAATCCCCATGTTGTACTGCGACGCCTGCGGCATCGTGCCGGTGCCGGAAAATGAGCTTCCCGTCGTGCTGCCGGAAAATGTCGAGATCACGCTGACCGGCGGCTCGCCGCTGGCGCGCCTGCCTGAGTTCGTGAACACCAGGTGCCCAAGCTGCGGCGGCGCGGCCCGGCGCGAAACCGACACCATGGACACCTTCGTGGATTCGTCCTGGTACTTTTACCGCTACACCGATCCCGGCAATGACCGCCAGCCGTTCGCGCCTGAGAACGCGCGGCAGTGGTTCCCTATCGATCAGTACATCGGCGGCGTGGAGCACGCCATCCTGCACCTGATCTACTCGCGCTTCTGGACCAAGTTCATGCGCGATCTGGGAATGATTTCGAATGACGAGCCGGCGACGCGCCTGTTCACCCAGGGCATGGTCATCAAGGGCGGCGCGAAGATGTCAAAGAGCCTGGGGAACGTGGTATCGCCTGACGAGATGGCCGACCGTTACGGCGCCGACTCCACCCGCATGTATGCCTTGTTTGCGGCGCCGCCTGACCGCGACCTTGACTGGCAGGACGCCGGCGTGGAAGGCATTCATCGCTTCCTCAGCCGCGTGTACCGCTTTGTGATGCGGCATGCGGACGCGGCGCGGGCAGCGCAGCAGAGCAAAGTGGTTGCGCTCTCACCCGAGATTGGGCGCAAGCTGGAGCGCAAGCTCCACCAGACCATTAAGCGCGTGACCCAGGACTTCGCCGGGCGCTGGCACTTCAACACCTCGATTGCGGCCATCATGGAGCTGGTGAACGAGCTCTACGCCTGCGAGCCTGACATCCTGGCGGGCAACATTCCGGCGGTCCACGTGGCTGACGCGGAACGCAAGCTGGTGCTGCTGCTGGCGCCTTTCGCGCCTTACCTGGCGCATGAGTTGTGGGAGATCCTGAATGCCGCCGTGTCGGCCGGCGGGGCTGCCGAAGATGGCCGGCTTGACCTGCTGCATCACCCCTGGCCGAAGTACAGCGAAGAGCTGGCGCGCGCCGACGAAGTCGAAATCCCGGTGCAGATTAACGGCAAGGTCCGCAGCCGCATCACAGTCGCTGCGAGCGCGGCCGATGATGTGGTGCGTGAGCTGGCGCTGAATGAGGAGAAGATCAAGGCGGCGCTTGCCGGCAAGCACCTGGTGAAGGCCATCGTGGTTACGGGGAAGCTGGTGAACCTGGTAGTGAAGTGAACCGGCTGCGGGACCGCGAGTGCGGAGTTCGCGTGCACATCGATGCGCTGGGCTTGAACTTTGCTTCGATCAGCGGACGCTGATTGATTTCCTGTACTTGCCGTGCAGCCACAGCAGGATGCCGATTCCGGTCAGCTCAATGGGATGTGAGTGCAAGGTCAGCGTGCCGGGCACCGTCAATCCCGCCTGGGTAAAAAGTTGCGCCGTCCAGATGGCGCCGGCGCCGGCCACCACGCTGCCCAGAAACGCTTCCAGCCGCCCGGGCTGCGATGAGGGCGGCAGCTTCACGGGCGGGGCGGCAGCGTAGGCAGCTTGCGGGCTGTCGCTGTAGCCTTCGCGCTCGTACGGCCACTCTTCCGCGCGGTTGCGTGCCACGCGGCCCCCCGGCTGGTGCTTCGGTTTCGCCATATCATTAGTGTCTCGCCGTGCGCGCCGTCACGGAACATCACCAAAGGGCTAGACCTTCAAGCACGAGCAAACCACGCCGACTTGGCAAGCTGCGCGCAACAGGGCGAGGCGGAAATTTTGCGCCGCCGCTTCGCCCCGCGACGCCCTTTACCAGATTTTGACGCGCTGAGCCGGCGGCAGATAGAGCCGCTCGCCCGGCTTTACACCCAATGCGCCATACCAGGCATCAACGTTACGCACCGTCGCCGCCCGGTACTGGCCGGGCGAGTGAGAGTCGGTCATGACCTGCTCGCGCAACGCCGCGGGGCGAACTTTTTCACCCCAATTCTGGCCATAGGCAATGAAGAATTGCTGGTCGCCGGTAAAGCCTGCCTGCTCGGGCGCGGGCTTGCCGCCGAGTGATGCATGGTAGCCGTCATAAGCAGCCGCAATGCCGGCCAGGTCAGCGATGTTCTCCGCCAGCGTCTGGCGGCCATTGAGCGCAAGATCGGGAAATGGGCGGTACTGGTCGTACTGCTTCGCCAGTTGCGCGGTCACATCCTCGAAGTGCTTCAAGTCGGCCGGCGTCCACCAGTTCCGCATGCGCCCATGGGAATCGAAGGTGCTGCCTTCGGTGTCGAAGGTATGGCTGATTTCGTGGCCAATGATGGTGCCGATGGCGCCGTAATTCACTACCGCAGGCGCCAGCGGATCGTAAAACGGCGGCTGCAGCACGGCTGCCGGGAAGTTCAGCGCATTCTGCAGCGGCAGGTTGACGGCGTTCACCGTCTGCGGAGTCATGGACCACTCGTGGCGGTCAACCACGGCTCCCAGGCGTCCTACCCAGTAGTGATACTCGAATAAATCGGAGCGCCACAGGTTGCCGAACAGGTCGTCGGGTTTGACTTCGTAGGCGGAGTAGTCGCGCCATTTTTCGGGATAACCAATGCCGACGTAGAGCGTATCGAGCTTGGCCTTGGCCTCGGCCTTGGTGGGCGCCGCCATCCAGGTGAGCGCGTCAATGCGCTTGCGGAATGCGGCAATCAACTCGTGCACCATGGCTTCGGCTTCCGCCTTGGCCTGCGGCGAGAAATAGCGCTCCGCGTAAATCTGGCCGACGGCATCGCCGAGCACATTGTTCACCGCTATGACGGCGCGCTGCTGCCGAGGCCGCGGCTGCGAAATACCAGACAGCGTCGTTCCGAAGAAGCTGAACATTTCGGAATACATCCCCTGCGGCAGCGCGGCGGGGTAGCGCTCGATCAAGTGGAACGCCAGCCAGTCTTTCCACGTCTCCAGCGGGACGGAGCTGACCAGAGCAGCCTCGCCGGTGAAGGCCTCAGGCTGCCACACGTCGAACTTCTGCTGGCGCTCGAGCCCGGCGCCGCGGAAATATTCCTGCCAGTCGAGCCCCGGGGCTTTGGCGGCGAAATCGGCCGGCGTCCAGATGCTGTTGGCGGTGTGGACGTCCTGATCTTCCGCCAGCCCGCGATGCTTCTGCGCGATGGCAGTTTCCAGGTCGACGATGCGGGCAGCGCGCGAATCAGGATCGTTGAAGCCGGCGAGCTTCAGCACGGCGCCGACGTGGACCCTGAACTTGGCCCGCACTTCGCGCATGTGCTCGGAATCAGAGACGTAGTATTCGCGGTCGGGCAGCGTGATGCCGCCCTGGAGCAGATAAGGAATGTAGTGCTGGTAGTCATCGAAGCCCGGCGCCACCCACAGGCCGAACAGGTTGGCGGTGTGGAAGTTGGTGTTGTTCAGCGGATCGACATCCTGGCGAAGGGTTTCACCCAGCGCGGCGGCCAGCGCCTGCTTGTCCTTGATGGCATCAATGGCCGCAAGCTGAGGCCTCAAGGAACCAAGGCCACGCTTTTCAATTTCACTCTCGTTCATGTAGGAGCGGTAGAGGTCAGCAATTTTTTGCGCGTTGCTGCCAGGCGCGCCCGCCGACTTGGCGGCCTGCTCAATCAACGTGGCGGTGCGCTCATCGGCCAGGTCCTCCAGGCCGCTCCACACGCTGACGACGGCGCGGTCTGCCGGAATTTCAGTGCGCTTCAGCCAGGCGCCGTTGCAGTAAAGATAAAAATCATCGCCGGGCTTGACGGAACGATCGAGGTGGTCAATCTCAATGCCATGATGGCGCGCAGGCGCTTGCGCGCGCGCCGCAGCCAGCGAACTGCGCGGCTGGGAAGCTACCGCCGCAACCAGCGCCACTACTACCACAGCAAACATTCGAAGCCGAGTAGATTTCATGGAGAGCTCCGCTAGAGATCGAAACGAATAGTTTATCGCTTTGCGTCGGCGGAGCAGCCCGGCGGCTCGATTGCGGCGGTTTGTGCGCATGCTTTGACGGCGCAGAATGCGAGCGTAATAATTCTGCCGATGAGCGCGGCTACGGCATTGCGTGCAGGCTTCGCGCGAGTGGCGGAGCGGCCCAGCGCATACCTGGCAGAAGTAACGTGGCGGTGGGCGGCGCAAGTTGCCATCATGGTGCTCGCGCTCACCGGCGTTGCCGAATTCCTGAATTCGGTGGAGGTGACGGGGCCTTACGCGTTTGCCGGCGCCGGGACGCATTTTCTGCAGCTCATCGCTATATTGCTGGGCGGCGCAATCCTGCTGTGGTGCACGGCGGCTGCCGCCGGCCGGAATGCAGTGCTGCTGCCGCTGTGCGGCGACCAGGCGCCGGGGAATTATCGCGCCCTGTTTTGGCTGAATTTTTTGCGGGCGGTGCTGTTGCTGGCCGCTGTGCCGGCTTTCGGAGGAGCGTGGCTCGCGGCGACGATCGTCTCCGCCAAACACCTCCATCCCTTGCCCTGGCCCGATGCTGCGGGGTTCTGGCTTATCTTCTGTCCCTTAGCCTTGCTGATCGCGGGCGCGTGGGCGCTTTTATATTGGCTGCTGACGCTGGCGCCGATACCGGCTGCCGGCTCAGGCATGCGGGCGCCTGATGCGCTGGCCTGCGCCCTGGCTATGATTCACGAGCGGCCGCTGCAACTCGCGGCTGTAGGCCTGGTGTTTGGCGTGCTGCGCCTGGTGTCACTGTGGATTACGGTGCAGGTAGCGTGGGTGGTGTTCAGCGTGGGCGCATTCTCGCGGCCCGCCGAGGCCGGTTTGTTCGCCGTGGTCGTGGCGATGTACTGCGTTTTTTCTGAATATCTTTATGTCGCGCGCCTCGGCGCGTACGCCGCCGTGGTGCAGGCATCACGATGCGAAGTTCCTGCGTAGCAGGTCGATTCCCCCAGCAGGTTTCGCGTTATTCCCATTCAATCGTGCCTGGCGGCTTGGAAGTAACGTCATAGACGACGCGATTGATGCCCGCCACTTCATTGACCAGCCGGGTTGAAATATTCTTCAGTAGATCATGGGGCAGCGGCACCCAATCAGCCGTCATGCCATCTTCCGAATGCACGGCGCGAACCGCGCAGGTGTAGGCATAGGTGCGCTGGTCGCCCATCACGCCCACTGACATCACCGGCAACAGCACGGCAAACGACTGCCAGATCTTTGTGTAGAGGCCGGCGCGCTTGATTTCGCTGACCACGATATCGTCAGCCTCCTGCAACAGGGCAATGCGTTCGGGAGTCACTTCGCCAAGAATGCGGACTGCCAGGCCGGGGCCGGGAAAGGGCTGTCGCTGCAGGATTTCGTCAGGGATGCCGAGATCGCGCCCGATGCGGCGAACCTCATCCTTGAACAAATCTTTCAGCGGCTCGAGCAGCTTCAGCTCCATGTCATCGGGCAAGCCGCCGACGTTGTGATGGCTCTTGATTGTCTGGGAAGGGCCGCGTACCGAGCGCGACTCGATCACGTCGGGATACAGCGTGCCCTGAACCAGCCACTGCACCAGGCCATGCTCCATCAGCTTGTGAGCTTCCTGGTCGAAGACTTTGATGAATTCGTGGCCAATCAGCCGGCGCTTGGCCTCAGGATCGGTGATGCCTTTCAGCTTCCCCAGGAACCGCTGTGTAGCGTCAACCGCGATCAGGTTCAGGCCCAGCTTGTCGCGCAGGTTCTGCTGCACTTTGGCGAATTCATTCTTGCGCAGCAGGCCATTGTTTACGAAGACGCAGGTCAGCCGCTTTTCTCCCGAGCCGTTGCTCAGGGCGCGATCGACCAGGGTGGCCGCGACCGCTGAATCCACGCCTCCGCTCAGCGCGCAGATAGCGCGGCCGTCGCCAACCTGCTGCTGAATGTTGCGGATGCTCTCATCGATAAACCGCTGCGGCGTCCAATCGCCTTTGGCGCCGCAGATGCCCAGCACGAAGTTCCGCAGGATCTCAACACCGCGCTCGGTGTGGTGCACTTCAGGATGGAACTGGACGGCCCAGATCTTCTGCTCCGGGTTCTCAATCGCCGCCAGCGTGGTTGCCGAGCGCGCCGTCTCGCGAAAGCCCGGCGGAAGCTGCAGCACTTCATCGCCGTGCGACATCCAGACCGTCATGGCCTGCGGCAGATTGCGGAAAAGCGCCGAATCAGTGTGCGACGCCCGCACTTCAGCGTGGCCGTATTCGCGCTTGGCCCCGGCCTTCACCTTGCCGCCCAGCGTGTGCGTGATGTAGTGCAGCCCGTAACAGATGCCGAGCACGGGCAGGCCGAGCGAGAGCACTTTGGGATCGGCAGGAGGCGCGTCGGTGTCGTAAACCGAACTGGGGCCGCCGGAGAGAATCAGCCCCGCAGGCTTGTAGCCCTGAATTTCATCGAGCGAGGCGGTGCAGGGCAGAACAACGCTGAAGACGTTTTGCTCGCGGATTCGGCGAGCGATGAGCTGGGTGTATTGCGACCCAAAGTCGAGGATGACGATCGACTGGCCGGCCATATTGGAGTCTCGCAGAAAACCTTACGCCGGGCAATTGCCCGCTCAGGGCCTTTGCTCGTACCGGCCCGCGCCGTGTATCGCATGGCGCCGCGCTTCATTATTGGCGAACGCTCGCCGCCCGCACACATCACTTTGGTATCAGGGCTTTTTCCCCGGCAGCCATTCCGGCTTGAAGTCCGAGTTCACCAGCCACTCGACGGGCGCAATCATTGACCCAATGGCTGCCTCCATGTGCGTCCAATCAATATGAGCCAGATCGTCAGAAGGCTGGTGGTACTGGGGATGCAGCCCGAAACTGGAAACGGTTTGCGCCACCACCCCCCGCTTGGCCAGCACGATATTGTCGGAGCGCTGGAAAAAGTTCTCGCCCGGGTGAGGGTCGGGCACAAGCTTTGCGCCGTGCTGCGCCAGCGCGGGACCCAGGTTGCTGCGCTCCCACCCGGTCAGCCACAATTCATCGGGCTTCACTGCCCGGTCAGGGCGGCCGATCATTTCAAATTCCAGGTTGGCCACGATGCTTTCAAGCGGCGCCGGCGGATGATCCAGAAACCAGTTCGAGCCCACGCCGCCCTTTTCCTCGCTGCCGAACAGCGCAAACACCACGGTACGTTTCGGCGGCTCGCCGGAGCCGAGCACGCGCGCCATCTCCAGCACGGCGGTCGTGCCCGAGGCATCATCGTCAGCGCCGTTATAAATCTCATCGCCGTTCACCGGCTGGCCCACGCCCAGGTGGTCCAGGTGCGCGGTCAGCAGCACGACCTGCCTCGATAGTTCGGGGTCGCTGCCGCGCAGAATGCCGACCGCATTCCAGGTCTGCTGCTTCTGCTCCGGCCCGGGCTGCGCCGTGAGCGTCATGGCGCTGCCATCGGGCAGCTCGGAAAGCCTTGCGACCGCCTCGGGATTCAGCAGCACAATAGCGTTTACGCCCATGCTCGAGCCGCCGATTGCCGGCAAACGCTGTTGCAGCACGCTCCATCGTTGCTGGTATCGCGCCGGCGCCGGCATCATCAGCATGGCCGCGCCTGCGTTCAGGGCAGCGCCGAGCGTGTCCTGGCTGGTGCCCTCCGGAAACAGGACGAAAGCGCCTTTTTTTACCGGCTCTGCCGAATTCCTGAGTTTTTGCAGCGGGCCTGAAATTCTTTCCGCAGGCATGCCCAGCACGATGATCTGTGCGCCATGCGCCCACCGGGTTTCAGCACCGTTGGCGGCGAATGACAGCACGGGAGGCGCCGCCGCGGAACGCTTCACCAGGGTTGCAGTCTCTACGTATGTGCCATCGTCGCCTGCGGGGGCAATGCCGTAGCGCTCCAGTTCGGCGCCCACGTAAGTTGCCGTGACCTGCTCATCGTGAGTGCCGCTGCCGCGGCCGCGCATCGCGTCTGAGGCCAGGAACTGCATCTCGGCGCGGATGCAGCGCCCGCAAGCGGTTGCCGGCGCGGGCTGCGCGCCGGCCGGCAAAACCAGCACCGGCAACAGCAACAATGCGGCGCAGATTGCGTTATGTGAGAGCAGGCGGCGGGGCGCGCGCGGAGGAACCATGGCCGCCAGTATAGCCGCGTGGCCTTTGATAAACTTTCAGTTGCAGCGCTGCTCAGGTAGATAATGGCGAACCGCTTCAGACTCGTTTCAACGCTGGCTGCGCTCCTGCTGCTTGCCACTGCGCTCAGTTGCGGCAAATTCTTCGTCAGCGCCCACGATCTTGCCGCCATTTCGGTTTCGCCCACCAACCCCGCAATCACACTGCAGAATTCTTCCGGAACCGCCAGCACGCAGCAGTTCACCGCCAGCGGGACCTTTGGCGACCTCAGCACCAAAGACGTCACCAGCACCGCAACCTGGACATCATCAACGCCTTCGGTAGCGACCATTAACGCCAGCGGTCTTGCCACCGCCGTCAGCCTGGGCACGACGAACATCACGGCGGCCCAGGGCGGGCTGAGCGCCAGCACCACCCTGACCGTCTCAACCACGGTGGCCAGCTCGATCGCGATCAGTTGCGCGTCAGGGTCGGTCGGCTGCACAACTTCAGGCGCCAACCTCACCACCGGCAGCACTATTGCGCTGGTGGCCACGGCGACGCTTTCCAACAGCACCACTGAAATCGTGACGACTTCGGCCACTTGGGCGAGCTCAAACACCAGCGTGGCCACGGTCAACAGCCAGGGGCAGGTTACCGCGGTCGCCGCCGGTTCGGCGAACATCACGGCGACGTTTCAAGGCGTCACCAGCCCGGCGTTTTCGGTCAGCGTAATTTTTTAATTCCTGCACGTTTCAAAACAGGGCGTGCTTTCACCTGAGTACGTCGGTACCGGCGCGGCGGCTGGGATTGCGCTGCGCGGCAAGGTGGTGAGCATTTACAATCGCCCTTCACGTGAACCGAAAACTCACGATTGGGATTTCAACCGGCGGCGGCGATTGCCCGGGGCTGAACGCAGTGATTCGCGGGGCAACCCGGGCTGCGATTCTTCGCCATGGCTGGCGCGTGCTGGGCATCGCCGACGGCTTTGACGGCCTCATTTTTCCGGAACGCACCATCGAGCTGACGCTGAATAACGTCAGTGGCATCCTGCCGCGCGGCGGCACCATCCTGGGCACCACCAATCGCGGCAATCCGTTCCATTACGTCTTTCCCGACGGCGAAAAAGAAAGCGACATCTCGCCTCGCATCCTGGAAAACGCGCGCGCGCTCGGCATTGACGCCATCATCGTCATCGGCGGCGACGGCACGCAGGCAATCGCGCTCGAACTGCACCGCAAGGGACTGAACGTGGTGGGCGTGCCCAAGACGATTGACAATGACCTGCTGGCCACGGATGTGACGTTCGGTTTCGATACCGCGCTGCACACCGTAACGGATGCGGTCGATAAGATTCACACCACCGCCGAGTCGCACCATCGCATCATGCTGGTTGAAGTGATGGGCCGCTCGGCCGGCTGGATTGCGCTCGAGGCCGGCATTGCCGGCGGAGCTCACGTCATCCTGCTGCCTGAAATTCCCTTCAGCGTGCAAAAGGTATGCGAGTTCGTTGAGCAGCGCGAGCGCGCCGGCAAGCGCTTCACCATCATCGTGGTGGCGGAGGGCATCCAGGTGCCGGCCGACATGGAGCAGGCGCTGGCGAACGAGCGCCGCCGGAGCCAGCGCTACGGCAAGGCAAACGTCGTGGGCGAAGCGATTTCGCTGGTGTCGAGGCGCGAAGTTCGCGTCACCGTGCTCGGCCACATCCAGCGGGGCGGCTCGCCTTCACCGTTCGACCGTATCCTGGGCACGCGCTTTGGTGTGGCCGCCGTCGATGTCATTGCTCGCGGCGACTTCGGCAAGATGGTGACGCTGCGCGGCTCGCACATCGGTGCCGTACCCATCGCGGAAGCCTGCCGCGGCGTCCGGCTGGTCGATCCCGAAGGCGAACTGGTCCACACCGCGCGCTCCATCGGCATCAGCTTCGGCGATTAAATGCGCGACCGTTCGCCGTCGTGCGGCATCGAACGGATGCTATAGTGAAGTGAAAGCAGTGCGCCGGCAACAATTCCAACTTCATCTTTCTCGTGTCAAGTGGCTGGCCGCAGCGTTGTGCCTGGTCGGCGTTCTTGCCGCCTGCGGCAAGTCGCTGGCGCCGCAGCGCGAGTTCATGTGGGTGTCAGCCCCGCAGGCCAACCTGCGCGACAAGCTGGCCACGCTCTACACCAAGACGGCAATCGTTCACAACGGCGACCGGGTTGAAGTGCTGGAAAAGCAGAAGCGCTTTGCCCGCGTGCGCACCCCCGCAGGCGCCGAAGGCTGGCTGGAGTTGCGCAACCTGGTGGGGCCTGAGGTGTACGCCGGCTTTCAAAAGCTCTCAGGCGATGCCGCCAAACTACCGGCGCAAGGCAAGGCCGCGACCCGCGCCTCGCTCAACATGCACCTCACTCCGGCGCGTGATGGCGAAGTGCTGTATCAGCTCAAGGACGGCGACAAAGTTGACATTCTGAAGCGTGCAGTCTCTGAAAAGTCTCCCGCTCCCGGGCAGCTCAAGCCGGTGGGCACGTCGCGGGTTCCGGTGAACACCGCAGCCGCGGCGGGCCAGCCGCAACTTACGCCCGCCTCCGCTCACTCGCAGCCGTCTGCGCCCGCAGTTCCGCAGCCGGTGATGGAAGATTGGTGGCTGGTGCGCGATTCAAACGGCCACGCCGGCTGGGTGCTCGGCCGCATGCTCGACCTTGACGTTCCGCTCGATGTGGCGCAGTACGCCGAAGGCC
>JAJPJZ010000113.1 GCA_021323935.1 Terriglobia bacterium
GTGAACGTGTAGTAGCGCTGGCCATCCATGTTGAACGGCTTGTAGTGGATCTCAACTTCAGGATCGTCATGATTGCCCAGCGACGCGTAAAACTTGACGCCGGAATCGAGCAGCAGCTTGTAGGGCTCTTCAAACTTGCGCTGGAAATCGGCCGGGCTGTGCCCGCCGTAAATGTTGTCACCGAGCATCACCACAAATTCGTAGTGCACCGCCTGCCGATAACGCTCCATCTCCTTCGCCACCGCAAACTGCGGCGCCTCCCCCGTCCCCATGTCTCCGATGGCGACGAACCGGACGGAGTTTTTCTCGAGGGGCAGGCGAAGATCGAGCTGCTGGGCCGCGGAGGGCAGCGCGCAGAGCACTGCGAGCAGGCAGATGGCGGCTGCAATAGAAGCTCGACGCCGGCAGGCGCAATGAATGTTATGGGCGTTCTTCATGGCTTGGTTGAGAATCGTGCGCAGGATGCGATGGCGCGGCAGCGGCAATCACGTCAGGAATGTAATCAACGATCAGGTTTGCGTCTTTGTCGCGCAGCACCAGCGCCCGGTTGGCGATGCGGTATTCCAGTTCTCGTGGAAGCTGGGGCAGGTTCAACAGCAACGATGCCGGGGTTGATTGCAGCGGTATGCCGGCCGGGTAAGCGCCGTTGACGCGCAGCGGAACGCCGTGGACCGGTTCGGCACGCCGCAGGCTGGCGCGAATGCGCGTGCCCTGGGGGCCGGTCAGCGTGTTTGCAATTTGCTTCTTAAAGAAAGCAGCAATTTCGGGGGTGAAGATGTCGCCTTGCTTTGCGCCGTCGCGGACGGAGGCAATGGCGTCGTGCAGCTTGCGGCGATACTGGTTGAGCTTTGCCGCGTCAGAGGTTTGGGGCGGGCCGCCAGACGAAGCTTTTTTGCGGGTTGCGAGATATTGCTGCACTCGCTGGTTGAAATCGTTGATGACGGCCTGGTCGGCGGCCGCGGGCGCCGTGGGCTGCTGCGGGGCCTGTGAAAACGCAAGCGCGGCAGTGACTGCCAGCGCCGCGACGCCGGTTGCGTTACGAATGCTCACGCGAGCTCCGGCCGGGCAAAGCTGCCCGGCACCGCCATTTAGATGCAAGCTGCGGCAGCCACGGCGACGGTACAGTTGCTGGAACCAGGTTCGGCGCGTTCAGCAGAACTCAGCCAGGCCGGGCAGAGCATCGGCGAACTAGTCGCCGCGCAATGCGGAGAGCGGATCGACGCGGCCGGCGCGAAGCGCAGGAATAAGGCTGGCCAGCAGCGCGGCCACCACAAGGATCGAGGTCATGAGCGCGAATGTAAGCGGGCCGCCGGGTTGTGCGCCTTGAACCACGCGCAGCAGCACGCGGTTGGCGGCCCAGGCGGCGGCGCCGCCCGCGACGACGCCGGCTGCGACCATTTGCAGGCTCTGTTTCATCACCAGGCGAGTGACGCCGGTGGCACTGCACCCCAGGGCAATTCGCACCGCCAACTCCGGCACCCGCTGATTCGTCAGGTAGGCGAGCACGCCGTAGATGCCGATAGCGGCCAGCAGCAACGCCAGCGCGGCGAAGACAGCGAACAACATCAGCAGGAACCGCTCAGGCGCAATGGTGCTGCTGGCGAGCTCATTCATGGTGCGGACTAAATAGATCACCTGGTCGCCCGCGCCGCCGCGCACCGCCTGCCGCATGGCCGGGAGCAAAGCGGCCGGATCGGCATTGCTGCGCACGGCAATGCTCATCAGCTCAGACCAGCGGCGCACAAGCGGATCGGGCACTTGGGCGAACGGATAGTAGAGCTGCGCGCGGACGGGCGCGAGATCGTCACCCGCGAGGCCGAACTGGCGCACATGAGCAACCACCCCGACCACGGTCATAGGATCTTTGCTGAGGTCGATCCAGATGCTTTTGCCCATGGGGTCCTGGCCGGGGAAAGCTTTTTGCGCCATGACTTCATCAATCACGGCCACGCGGGCGGTGTTGCTGCGGTCCTGCTCGCTGAGGAAGCGGCCGCGCCGCAGCGCGATCCCCATGACTTGCAGGTAGTCCGGAGTGACGCAGTTGGCCAGCACCAGCGGAAGCTGATCGGCGGGAGGGGGCGCCGGTGTGGTCCAGTAAGCGATTTGATTGTTGCCTTCGCGCATGGGCACAGTATCGACGGCGGCAGCAGCCTGAACGCCGGGCAGCGAGCGCAGGTCATCAAGAATTCGGTCCCAGGCGGCGCGCGTGCTCGCCGGGTTGCGCAGCGCAGCGGGCGAGATTGCCATGCGCGCGACCAGCACGTTATGCGTGTTCACGCCGGGATCGAGCGACGAAAGCCGCAGCAGAGTGCGGCCCAGCACGCCGGCCGAAACCAGCAGCACGATGGCGAGCGCAATTTCAGAAATCACAAAGCCGCTGTGCAGCCTGCGTGAGCCGCTCATCACCGCGCGGCCCGCAGAACGCAGTGTCTGCTCGACGTGATCGGCAGGAATGCGCACCGCCGGCGCCAAGCCGAACAGCAGGCCGCAGGCGAGCGAAATCCCCAGAGCGAAGAGCAACACGCGCCAATCAATGTTGATTTCAGTCATGCGCGGCAATCCGCCGGGCCAGAGCGCCAGGAAGGGCTTAAGTCCGGCCAGGGCGATGACCACGCCGAGCAGCCCGCCACCGAGCGCGAGCAATGAACTTTCAGTGAGGCATTGCCGGATGACGCGGGCGCGCCGTGCGCCTAGCGCCACGCGCACTGCCAGTTCGCGATCGCGCGACACTGCCCGCGCCAGCAGAAGACTGGCGACGTTTACGCAAGCAATCAGCAGCACGAGCGCAACCGCGCCGAGCAGCAGCCACAGGGTTGAGCGCACGCCGGCAACGTCAGGCTGCAGCGGCGCCGCCACGAAGGTGCGGCCCCGGTTGGTCTCGGGATATTGCTGTGCCAGGCGGTGGCCGATGGCGTCAAGTTCGGCGCGCGCCGTGGCCAGGGTCACGCCGGGCCTGAGGTGGGCCCACACCTCCAGCATATGGCGACCGCGGCTCTGCATGGCAGGCGAGTCGTCCTGGCCGAGGCAAAGCAGCACATCAGCGCCGTTGCCTAACAGGCCGCTCTGGCCTTCAAACTGCAGCCCGGGAGGCGCGACTCCAATCACGGTATAGGCCTTGCCGCCGAACGTGATCTGCCGTCCGAGCGCGGCTTCCGACGCGGAGAACATGCGCTGCCACAGGCTGTAGCTGATCACTGCAACCGGAGCCGCGCCGGGGTGATCATCTTCGGCGCCGAATGCGCGGCCGCGGATTACGTTGCGGCCGAGGATCGCAAGAGCGTCGGAGGAAATTTCGTAGCCATCAACGTACTCCGATTCACTTCCATACGTGACGGTGCCGCCGTTGAACCTGATGGCCAGTAAATCCAGGGTGCGAACGTCGCGCTTCAGGTCGCGGTAATTGGGGTTGGTGACGGCCCACAAATTACCGTACTGCGTCGCCTTATCGGTGCGCTCCTGCACCCGCAGAAGGCGGCCGGGCTCGGCGTACGGCAGCGGCTTGAGCAGCACACCGTTGACCACGGTGAACATGACGGTGGTTGCGCCGGTTCCGAGCGCCAGCGTAATCAGCACAACGGCAGCGAAGCCGGGCTGGTGACGGTAGCTGCGCAGGGCGTAACGAACGTCGCGAAAGAAATCTTCGAGCCAGCGCGTGCCGCGCGCATCGCGGCACTCTTCTTTGACGCTTTCTCTGCCGCCGAGTTCGATCGCGGCCTGCCGCCGCGCCGCATCGGGCGAGGCGCCGCGCTCGGTCAGCTCAGCGATGCGCTCATCAAGGTGGAAGCGCAGCTCTTTATCCAATTGCTGCTCGAGCGCGTTGCGCCGCAGCAGGCGACCCAGCCAATTCA
>JAJPJZ010000027.1 GCA_021323935.1 Terriglobia bacterium
CAGCCCGGCCAGATGCAACAAACCCAGCCCGGGCAAATGCAACAAACCCAGCCCGGTCAAGTGCAGCAGCCCGGCGCCCAGCCTGCCGCCTCGCAGTGTCCGGCTGGTGAAGCGGTTCCGCCGGCTCCGAGCGGCGCCGCACCTCCCGCACCGAAAGCTCCTGAGATTAAAGACCAGGCGGAATACAACGCCTATGTGGCCGCCGTGCAGGCCCCCAATCCGCAGGCCAAGGCGTCAGGCCTCGAGGGCTTCCTGACCGCGTACCCCAACAGTGCGGCCAAGAAAGACGCCCTGAACACGTTGATGTTCCTGTACTCGCAGACCGGCAACGCCGATAAATTGCAGCAGACCGCGCAAAAGGCGACGGAAGTCGATCCCAACAACGCCATCGCCTGGTACTTCCTCGCCGTTCTGCTTCGCGGCAACATTGAAGGCGGAAAAGTAGCCGCTCCGCAGGTCCCGCAGAGCGCCGACCTGCTTTCGCAATATGCGCAAAAAGGCCTGCAGGCGCTTCCGCAGCAGCCAAAGCTCTCTGACCAGATGACCGACGCGCAGTTCCAGCAGCTTCGCGACCAGTTCTGGCAGGAATTTGTGCGCGACCTGGGCTTTGCCGCTCTGCAGACCAAGGACTACTGCAAGGCGCAACAGTATCTCTCCACGCTCGCCGCCAAGCAGGGCCCGCAGGACCCGCAGGCGTTTGCCAGCGCCTATCAGCTCGCGACCGCTTATCTCGAACAGAATCCGCCGAATCCGGTGGGCTTCTGGTGGGCCGCTCGCGCCATTAACCTGGCGCCGGCGCAGAGCAAAGGCGACATTCAGAAATACGCCACTTACAAGTACACCAAGTATCACGGCGACACCGACGGCTGGAACGATGTAATGGCCTCAGCCGCCAGCAACACCGCGCCCCCGGCGGGATTCACCGTCGCGCCTGCACCCAGCCCGCAGGAGCAGGCCGCCAAGATGGTGCAGACCAAGCCTATCGATCAGATGTCGCTCGATGAAATCCAGTTCATCCTTACGTCCGGCAATCAGCAGGCCGCCGATCAAGTGTGGAACGGAATCAAAGATAAGGCCATCGCGCTTGAAGGCAAGTACGTCGGCCCCGGCGACAGCCCTGACGTGGTCCAGGTCGCCGGCCTCTACGACGACATCAACGCCAACCCGCCCAAGGCCGACATCAACCTGACCTTGAGCGTAAAGCCCAGCGCCAAGCTGATGCCGCAACCCGGCGCGACCGTTGATTTTCGTGGCAATCCTACGGCCTACACGCCCAATCCGTTCATGATCACCATGACAGAAGGCTGCTTCCTCGATCCCAAAACCAATCCGCCCAAGTGCATCAGCACCGCGCCCACCACAACGCGGCCGGGCACGCGGCGTCCGGGAACAGGGACGCGCAGCACCACCCGCAAGCCGCCGGCGCACTAACCGACTCCAGGGCAACCCGAATGAAAGAAGGCCTGCGCAAGCAGGCCTTCTTTATTTTTCGATCAAAATTGCCGCGTCAGCTCAACTGGCGCTGGCGCGCCGGCTTCCGCCCAGAACGTCAAGCACGTCGGTGGCTGACGAGTAGCGGCCAAACGGCGCGCTGATCTGCGCGCCCTGCACCACGTCGCGCAAGCGGCTCAACATCTCACGAGCAATGGCGATGCCTTCGGCGCGCGCCGCATCTGCATTCGAAGCCCTGGCCATGCGCACCAGGATTTCGTCGGGAATAGAGACGCGCAGCTCATTCTTCATGAACTCGGCATTGCGCGCGCTGGTCAGGGGCCAAATACCGGCAATGACCGGCACCCGGCAATGTTCCGTCCGCTTCAGGAAGCGCTCGAGCAGCGCTAAATCAAACACCGGCTGGGTCACGGCGTACTCGGCGCCCGCCTCAACTTTGTATTCAAAGCGCCTGATCTCTTCTTCGATGTTCGGCAGCCCGGGGTTTGCGCCCACCCCGATCACAAACGCGGTTCCGCCGCCCATCGGGTTGCTGCCGATGTCAAGCCCGCAATTCAGGCTGTGAACAATGTTCACCAGCCCGATGGCATCTACATCGAAAACCGCGGTCGCGTCAGGATAGTTGCCGAGCTTCGGCGGGTCGCCCGTAATGCAGAGCAGGTTATGAATGCCGAGGGCGCCGGCCCCCAGCAGGTCCGATTGAATGCCGAGCACGTTGCGGTCGCGGCAGGTGTAGTGCAGCACCGCCTCAATCCCCACCTGCTGCTGAATCAGCAATGAGAGCGCCTGGTTGCTCATGCGCGCCGAGGCTCGCGGGCTATCCGGAATGTTGATGGCATCCACTCCGCACGACTTCAGAAACCGCGCGCCCTCAATCTCTTTGCTGGCGTCGGTTCCCTTCGGCGGCACGATTTCCACCATGGTCACAAAGTCGCCGGCGGCCAGTTTTGCTCCCACGCGTGACCGCTGGCCGAGCGGAGGCGCCTGCACCGGCGCTTGCTCGCGCGGCTTTACGCTCGCGGCAGCCGACTTTGACTTGGCTTCGCCGGCGCGCAGCGCCGCTTTCATGGCGCGGATGTGCTCCGGCGTGGTTCCGCAGCACCCGCCCACGACCTGCACGCCCGCCCGCACGAACTTGCGGGCGTAGCTGGCCATGTATTCCGGCGAACATAGGTAGATGTTGCGGCCTTCAACATTGCGCGGCATGCCAGCGTTGGGCTGGGCTGAGAGCGGCCGCTCGGTCACGCGGCGCACGCGCTCAATGGCCTCCAGCATTGCCACCGGCCCCACGCTGCAGTTGCAGCCGATCACGTCTGCTCCCCAGGCGTCGAGCTTGGCCGCGAACGTCTCCGGGCTGGAGCCGTCGAGGCAGTTGCCATCTTCATCAATCGTGACCTGGGCAATGACCGGCAGCGCCGCATCAACCTCGCGCGCCGCCAGGATGGCCTGGTGCAACTCTTCCAGGTAGCCCATGGTTTCCAGGATCAGCAGATCGACGCCGCCTTCTTTCAGCGCCGCAATCTGCTGCCGAAACGCCGCGCGCGCTTCCTCTAGCGAAGTTTTGCCCAGCGGCTCAATGCGAACTCCCAGCGGCCCCACCGATCCCGCCACCCACGCCTGGAAGCTCTTGGTGCCTTCGCGCGCCAGTTGCGCGCCCGCCACGTTAATGTCGTGGGCGCGCTCGCCGAGCCCGTGGCGCGCCAGGCGGAAGGCATTGGCGCCGAACGTGTTCGTCTCCACGATTTCCGCTCCCGCCTTGGCGTATTCGTGGTGAATGTCGCGGATCAGGTCGGGCTGCGAAAGGTTCAGCTCGTCGTAACAGCGGTTGATAAACACGCCCTTCGAATACAGCAGCGTGCCCATGGCGCCATCGCACAACAGCGGCGATTTTTTCAGGCGCGCAACCAGGTCAGCAGGCATGATGAAATTCGGCTCCGGGGATTCCGTCAGAATATAAGAGCAGCGCCGGGTTTAGCCACTTCGAATTCAACTGCTATAATCAGGTTTTTCAGCTCATCTCCTGTGCTTTCTTCGATTTCATCAACAGCCGGATTCCGCCTGCGCTCGCAACTGGTCGCGGTTTTTTCGATTTCTATCATCCTGACGTTCTGGGCGTGTGGCGGCTCCAGTTCGTCTTCGACCGCGCCGCCTAGCAAAGTGAAAGATCGCGTCCTGGTTTCAAACCAGTTGATCTCTTCCGGCTTCCCCAGCGGCGACCTCATCATTGTTGACGCCCAAAAAGACGTGCAGGTGTCCGCCATCAGCACCGGCGGCGCGCCCGGGGAGATGGTGCTCTCGCCCGACAAGAAGACCACGCTGGTCGTCGATGCCTCCGCCAAGTCGGTCTATTCCATTGATAACGCCACCGAGGTTTCGACCGGCACAATCGCTTTTTCAAACGCCCCGACCAGCGTTGTGGCGATGCCCGATAATGCCACCGCCTACGCCGCCATTCGCAGCTCCGGCACCGTAACGCTGTTCAACTACACCACCGATTCCGTGACGAACAACATCGCGGTCCCGACGGTTCGCACGCTGGTGTTGAGCCACAACGGCAACGTCCTGCTGGCGTTCAGCGACGATAGCGATACGCTCACCTACATCACCACCAGCAGTAACGCGCCCACGACGATTGCAGGCTTCAATCGCCCGGTTTACGGCGTCTTCACCAGCGACGATTCCAAGGCGTTCATCCTGAGCTGCGGCTTTGAGTGCGGCGGCTCGGCCTCGAGCGTCACGGTGCTCGATATCGCAAGCAAGACTCCGGGCGTCACGGTGGTCCTGCCCGCGGCTGAAATCGCCGCGCTCGACAGCAGCGGCGCCAACCTGTACGTCGCCGGCACCTGCGCGCAGGCCAACTGCACGCAACATGGCGGCGCGCTCAGCATCGTCAACGTGTCAAATGCCGCGAGCCCCACGCTGACCACCACCAAGCCGGTTGACATCAGCAATGGATTTCATCAGGTGATGGCATTCGGCCCGAACAACAAGCTGTTCATCGGTTCGCGCACCTGCGACAACGTGAGCTTCGGCTGCCTCTCCATTTACGACACCAGCGCCGGCACCGCGACCGTCGATACGCCCAATGGAGATGTGACCGGACTGCAGCCCATCGCCGGCCGCAGCGTCATGTACGTGGCCGAAGGCGGCGCGCTTCGCATCATCGATACCTCCACCGGCATGCCCACCAGCACGCAAGTCAGCATCCTCGGCAGAGCCATCGACGTGAAGGCCATCGACCAGTAACCGCCGCACTGCGGAAGACGCGCTGCTATTGCCGAGAGCGCAGCTTTGCCGCACAATCGAGCTGTCTTCTAAAACCATCATGCGGCTGCGACTTTTCCCTGTTGTCCTGCTCATCATCTCTATGCAATCCGCCCTGCCTGCGCAGCGCGCCGCAACTTCCTCGCGCTCAGCGTCGAGGGCCACGTCACCTGCAAGGCTTAAGGTCATCGACGGCATCGTGAACCGGGCCATCGACGATCACGAAATTCCAGGCGCCGTCGTCGTCATCGGCCACAACGGCCGCGTGCTGTATCGCAAGGCGTTCGGCCATCGCTCGCTTGAGCCCAGAGTCGAGCCCATGACCGTTGACACGATTTTCGATATGGCGTCGCTCACCAAGTGCCTTGCCACCGGAATGTCCGTGATGCACCTCATCGAAACCGGGGTGGTGCGGCTGAATGATCCCGTAGCCAAATACATTCCCGAGTTCGCCGCCAACGGCAAAGATCAAATCACGGTTCGCGAGCTGCTCACTCACTACTCCGGCCTTCGTCCCGATCTCGATCTCGACCAGCCCTGGGAAGGCTACGACGAAGCCCTGCAGCGCATTTATGCGGAAAAGCCGGTGAACCCGCCAGGAGCGCGCTTCGTTTACAGCGACATCAACTTTGAAACGTTAGGCGAGCTGGTTCACCGAGTCAGCGGAATGCCGCTCGATCAATACGCCCGCGCGCACGTCTTCGTGCCGCTCGGCATGACGCACACCACGTTCAACCCTCCCGCCTCGTGGCGGCCAAAAATCGCGCCCACGCAATGGGCCAACGCGACCATGAACACGCCCGTCGGCGCGGCCATCGGCAGTGGCCCGCATGAGATGCTGCGCGGCGTCGTTCACGATCCCACAGCGCGCCGGATGGGCGGTGTTGCCGGCCACGCCGGCCTGTTTTCCACCGCCGACGATGTCGCCCGCTTCGCGCAAGCCATGCTCGACCGCAAAGCGCTCCAGCCGCTCAGCGTCGAAAAAATGACTACGCCGCAGCAGCCGCCCAACGCCACTTCGCTGCGCGGGCTGGCCTGGGACATCGATTCGTCGTTCTCCACCAATCGCGGTGACCTGCTGCCCGTGGGCTCTTACGGACACACCGGCTTCACCGGTACCTCGCTGTGGATTGATCCCACCACGCGAACCTACATCATCATTCTCTCGAACGCGGTGCACCCGGAAGGGAAGGGAAGCGCGGTCGGAATCCGCAGCAAGATTGCCACCGCGGTAGCCGCCGCCCTCGAGCTCACGCCTTCTGAGCGCGACCTGGTGCGGCTGGCGAACATCACGGGCTACAATGAAACGCAATCCACCGTTCGCCGCGTCGCCGCGCGCAACGGCGCGGTGCTCACCGGAATCGACGTGCTCGAAGCCTCGGATTTCAAGGTGCTGAAAGAAGGTCCGAAGAAAAATCCCGCCGGCGATCGCGTCATCGGCATTATGACCAACCCCTCTGGGGTTGACGCTCAGGGCCGCCGCACCATCGACATTCTTGCCAAGCTTCCCGGCATCAAGCTGGCCGCCATCTTCGCGCCGGAGCACGGCGCCAGCGGAACCCTCGACACCACCAACATCGCCAACTCGGTTGACC
Source organism: Terriglobia bacterium (assembly GCA_021323935.1). Lineage (GTDB taxonomy): Bacteria > Acidobacteriota > Terriglobia > Terriglobales > Acidobacteriaceae > JAFAIN01. Next base: position 6,312 of record JAJPJZ010000027.1, read on the forward strand.
AGGCTACGCAACTGCCGATCTACAGCATCTACGGCGCAACCGACGCCAGCCGCCACCCGCCGCTCGATCTCATGCAGACGCTCGACGCCGTGGTCGTCGATATTCAGGATGTCGGCGTGCGCTACTACACCTACGACACGCAAGTGGGTTACTTCCTTGAAGCCGCTGCCCGCACCAACACTGAAGTCGTCGTGCTTGACCGCCCTGATCCGATCGGCGGCATGCTGGTGCAAGGTCCGCTCTCCGACTCCGGCACTGAAAATTTCGTGAATTACACGCGCGAGCCCACCCGCCACGGCATGACGACGGGCGAACTCGCCCAGTTCTTTAACGGCGAGCGCCACCTCAACGCGCGCCTCACCGTGGTGCCGATGCAGGGCTGGCTCCGCGGCGACTGGTTTGATTCCACCGGCCTCACCTGGATCAATCCTTCGCCCAACCTGCGCACCATGACCGAAGAAGCGTTCTACACCGGTCTAGGCCTGATTGAAGGCACCAACATCTCCGTCGGCCGCGGCACCGACACGCCTTTCGAATGGGTCGGCGCTCCCTGGATCAAAGCTCGCGAGCTGGCCGACTATTTAAACTCGCGCCAGATTGAAGGCGTGCGCTTCATCGCGGTGTCGTTCACGCCCACCTCCAGCCGCTACGCCAACCAGCTTTGCAACGGCGTGTCGCTGGTCTTGCTCAACCGCTACACGCTCGACGGGCCGGAACTCGGAGTTGAAATTGCGTCCGCCCTGCACAAGCTCTATCCCGACGATTACAAGCTCGATCGCTGGATGGAATTGCTGGCCAACAAGGCCACGTTTGACGCCGTCGTTCGCGGCGATGATCCGCGCTTTATCGCCGAGCAATGGCGCGCCGATCTCGATGCTTTTCTCCAGGTCCGGCAGAAATACCTGATCTATCCCGCGACCGTGCGCGGCATGAGAGCGCCGCAATGAGCCG